>CAJKDR010000180.1 GCA_905198755.1 uncultured Clostridiaceae bacterium | reverse complement strand
ATTTAACATATTTATTTTTTATGTATTTATAAATTAGATATATTAAATATCCATAAAAAGCCATGCTTACCATTGAATGTCCTGATGGAAAACTATAGCCTGTTTCTTCTATTATTCTAAATTCTGTTGGTCTTGGTCTTTGTAGTATTCTTTTTAACACTTGATTTAAAATTGCTATAATAGCTATATTCATAATTATTGATAATCCTATTTTTTTGTTTTTTATAATTATAAATAAAATTATGCATATTGTTGATAAAAAAATTGGTCCTCCAAAATTTGTAATAAACTTTGCAATAGGTGTTGCAAAGTCTGTTATTAAAAATATTGATATTAATGTATATCCAATCACATCGCATTTCATTATTTCTTGATTAAATACGTCTTCTGCTAACGCTAAGAAACCGATTAGACATATAAACAATATTATCCATTTGAAATTTTTCTTTATAAGCTCTTTCATTATTTTTTTCAACTCATCTCTGTTTTTATATAATATTATCCTTTTAGTTCTTCCTCATTTACTGTAATTTCTCTTGTTTTTAAATGATTTACTATTACTACTATTCCACTTATAGTAACAAATAAATAGAAATTGATTCCTCTATTTAATAAGACTGCACTATTTATTATTGCTTGTGGAAATACATTTCTAAATATCTCCATAAATGCTCCTTCTGTAACTCCTACTGCTCCTGGTGATGGTATTCCTGACACTGTTGCAAATAGTACTGATTGCATTGTTATTATTTCTATAATACTATATTTAGCCAATCCTAATGATCTATATGTCCAATATGTAATACTATAATATAGTGTAAATTGTATAAGTGTAGTTAATAAAGTTCTTACTATTAGACGTTTATTATTTTTTATATATACTGCACTTGCATGATATTTTTGTAATTCATTTTCTAGTTTTTCTTTTTTTGCTTCTATATTTCTAACCTTGAATATTTTTAATATTTTTATTACAAAATTTATTAAACCTCTTGATAGTCTCTTTGAAAATACGCCTATTATTAATAATATTAATGCTCCTATATTTAGTGAAATACCTATTACAAAAAATATTATTAGTATTTTATTTAAGTACTGATAATTAAAACATAAACTTACTAAAGCAAAATTTATTGTTATAATTTGCATACTGGTTAAATTTATTAATAATGCCAATGTTGAATTTGCCACAGACACTTTGTCTTTATACATATAATATACTTGCATTGGTTGGCCACCACTTGCTGCTGGTGTTATTGAACTAAAAAAGAAACCTATAAGTGAATATTTTAGATTTTTAGCAAAACTACTTTTTTCTCCTAATGCTTTTAGTGTTCTTCCCATATTTATTGCTTCACACATTAAATATAAGAACATACACACTATTCCAACAAATACAAATTCTAATTTTGCATTTTTTATAATTCTAAATGCGTATTTGTAAACTTCTTACATCGAAAAAGGAATACCTCTTTTTTCGAGGTATCCCTTAAACATAAGAATTA
>CAJKDR010000179.1 GCA_905198755.1 uncultured Clostridiaceae bacterium | reverse complement strand
AATATATAGTTAATAAAAATTTATGATAAATCAAGGGCGAGTGAAAAATGAGCGCAGTTTACCCTTGATTTTTCATATAATTTTTAAATACAATTAAATTTAGTTGCTTAAGAGTAACATAGTTATTCTTAAGCTGCTAAACATAGTTTATTTCTCATTTCTTTTGGCGTTAAATAATTCAGAACAGACATAGGTATATTATTTGAACGTTTTAAATATCTACTTGCTTGCAAATGTAAGTCATCCATAGAATAGAACTTTAAATGATCGTAAAATCTTTCTTGATCGTTTCTATGAGAACGTTCAACTTTGCCATTATGTCTAGGGGTTCTTGGTTTAATTCTTTTATGTTCGATATTTAATTCTAAGCATAATTGTTCTAATGGATGTATTTTTTTTACATCTTTAAAAAAGCAAAATTCCATTCCATTATCAGTTTGAATTATATTAGATTTATAACCAAAATATTTAATGCATCTTTTAATGAAATCAACTGTATTTTGAGGACTTTGCTCCATGTAATGATAAATATACCTCTCACGTGAAGCTTCATCAATACAAGTATATTGGTAAAAGTGCAAGTCTTTAGGTAAATTATCACATTTACAATAATCTGGTACATATTTTACATCTACTTGCCATTTTTCTCCTATATTTTTAGGAGTATGGTAAGGTTTAGGTATATATTTTTTTACTTTTTTATCAGATTTATTGTATTTAATACCTAACCTTTTAAGTAAACGATACAATGAAGTTATATTTCTAGTATATCCCTTATGAATTTTTAGTTTATACCAAAGTTCACAAAGAGAAATATGAGGATTACGTCTACAATAGTCCCTGATATGTCTAATTTCATTATTTGTATGAGCATTTGGATGTTGAGACAAAGGCCTGTGAGATTTATCCATTAAAGATTCTTTAGTACCATCATATAATTTATTCCAACGCCAAAGAGAAGCTCTAGAGATATGGTATTTTCTACAAATTTTATGGATAGAGCCTCTAGGAGAATTACGTAACATTTTAACAGCAGCAATTCTATTTTCAATTTTGTGAGGTAAAAACCTTGCAGTTTTTAAATTTTCTGATATACTATACATAGTGATTCAACTCCTTATTTGATTTGTAGTTATTTCAATTATATCAGTTGAATCACTTTTTGTATATAGGTTTTGTTTCACATCTATTGTAACATAACATAGTTTATTTGGTAATTTTTTTAAAATTATTGAGTTATACTAAAAATAGTGATATAATAAAAAGGATAATGAGGAGGAGATTATATGATAAAAATTGCATTTTTTGATACAAAAGATTATGACAAAAAAGTTTTTGATGAACATAATAAAAACTATGGATATGAAATAAAATATATTGAGGAAAAACTTTGTGAGAAAACAGCATATATGTCAAAAGGATATGATGTGGTATGTGTTTTTGTAAATGACATTGTAGATGAAAAAACAATAAATATTCTTAAAGAATGTGGTGTAAAACTTATTGCACTTCGTTGTGCTGGATTCAACAATGTTGACTTAAAATGTTTAGATGAA
>CAJKDR010000178.1 GCA_905198755.1 uncultured Clostridiaceae bacterium | reverse complement strand
CAAGGAAAAACGTAAAAAATGTTGAAAATAAGCATAAATAAAAGGTAAAGAGTATATCTTTACCTTTTATTTATAAATTATAATTAATATTCTCCTGGCAGACGAGTCTGTCCGCCAGATAAATTAGTTACATTGCAGGAATTGTAATTATAAATTTAGTACCTTTTCCTTCTTTTGATTCAAATGTCATATTACCATTAAAATGAGCACGTATATTTGAGAATGACATAAATAATCCTAATCCTGTACCATTTTTCCCTTTTGTAGTAATCATTTCTTTGAAAAGTTTTTCTTGTACTGATTCTGGAATACCAGAGCCATAATCTTGTATAATAAATTGAATATCATTATTTGCTTTTTTTATGACGAAATCAATTACTTTATTTGGCTGATCTGTATAAGCTTGTATAGCATTAGAGATTAAGTTATTAATAACTTGTACAAAACTATTTATATTACCTTTAATTGATATATTAGCATCTGTTTGAACATCTACATTTAATGAAACTAAAGCATTTTTTAATTCATGTTTCATTAGAACATCTATATATTTTATTGCTTCATTAATAGTAAAAGAATCACTAGTTTCATCAGCAAAATTAACAGCTTGTCCTTTAACAGCAGTAATAACATTAGACATATATTCTGTGTATTCTTTAATTTTCTCAATCCATTCATTCATATCTTTAACAATTGCATGATGATCTTCGTTAGTAACCTCAGGATCACCAATAGATATGTCATATTCTTTAGTTAAATCTAATAATCCTTCAGTAGCACCAGCAATAGACATTATAGGTGTTTTTAAGTTATGAGCTATACCACCAATCATTTGACCAAGTGAAGCCAAACGTTCTTTTTCCATAAGCATACTTTGATTATCTTCGATGGTTTTCATATCTAAAATATGCTGTGTAACATCTTTTAAAAGCACTAAATTACCAAGAAAAGAATCTTTAGAAAAAATACCGTTAACTTCAATATTAAAATACTTATCATTAATTTTAAAATCTTTTTTAAATTGATATGTACCAGTATCGACTTTGCAATTATCTAAAATATTCATTATTTTATCAATATCATCTTGTGCAAAATCTGAATCCTTAATTAAATCTAAAAAATTAGTATTTCTAACTTTATTATCAGATAAATTAAAAGTTTTTAAAAAAGTCTGATTAAAATCAGTAATAACATTCTCATCATTAATAACAATAAAGCTATCAGAAATTCTATCAACAATTCTTTGCATTGCTATAGGAGTAATACTCAAAAACTTAAATTTAAAAATAGCAAGTGCAAAGAACAATATTGTAAAAGAAAAACAGATAGGTGTTACATAAACAGACATTGGTATGATCCCAAATGTACCTAAAATATTAACTATAATTGGAATTAAAGAGCCAATTACAATTAATAAGGATTGCTTAGAAAAGAAACCAGCATTTTTAACAGAGTATTTTATTAAATTAAAAATTGATATAGCTAATAAAAGATATGTATAAACATAATGAATAATTACATAGTTACCAGTTTTCATTTCATTTAGATTGAATGAATATAATGTGAAAAATAGGTGATGCCAATTATTTGTCCAAAGTAGTATCAATG
>CAJKDR010000177.1 GCA_905198755.1 uncultured Clostridiaceae bacterium | reverse complement strand
TTATTAATAATATATTTAATAGTTGCTGTGATAAAATTTTGTCTTGTTAATCTTATCGATTATCGTTATTCTAGAAATGCTAATAATCTTTCCAACAATTCTATGGTAATTAGAGGAGAAGAAATCATATATGATAATATAAAACATGTTTCTAAATTATCTAGTAGTGCTAATGAATATTCCATAAATGGTAAGACTCTATTATTCTATAATTCAATTGAATCAAACACTGAAGCTAGTTCTATAAGATACACAGATTATGATAACAAACTCCAGTTTTATCTTGAGTCAAAAGATAACAATGAATACACTTATAATGACGAAAGTAATGATGCATTTTTAATTGAAGAACCATCCGAAGATTCAGGTATTTCTTTAAAAGAAAATTTTGCAGATTATATTAAATTTTCTTTTAATCCATTTAGCTTTGTTACACTTAATACAGTATATAGTTTTTCAATTATAGATCATTCTTACACATTGTATAATTTTAATAACGGATTATTAAAAAATCATGAATCAAAGACTATTAATGATCGTTACACTTATTATGCAAATAGTGTTTTTGAATATGCTAACGATGGCTCATATGATGAACCAATTAGCGAAGACGAATTCTTTCAATTCGCTTGTACTGACGGTAGAAATGTAGATTATAATATGTTGAAATCATATATAGAAAAACAGCAAAAAGCAGAATAACTTCTGCTTTTGTTGTTTTTGTTCTAAAAACATTTTGTCCTTCATATGATTTAACAAATTTATTTTTATGGAGGTCTTTATGAACAAGAAAAAATTTTTTACTATTCTTCTTATTATCCTAGTTGTTTTAATTATTCTTGGTCTTTGCATTGTTTATATTGTAAAAAAATATACTAAACCTGTAAATACAATTAATGAATATACACCTGAGCAAGAGATGTCTGATGATGAAATGCGTAAAACCATAGTTTCTATTTATTTTAAGAGTATAGAAACAAACACTTTAGTGCCTGAAGCTGTTTGTATTGACGTTAAGGAACTTGCTGATAATCCTTATTCTAAACTTATTACTTTGCTTTTATCAGGCCCTTCTAACGACAAACTTGAATGTCCCTTACCTGAAGGAACTAAAATAAATAATGCTTATTTAAATGATGGTACTGTATATATAGATTTTTCTAAAGAATTTATAGATAATGCACCAGCTGGAGTTGAAGAAGAAAGTCTTATTGTTTATTCTATTGTAAATACTTTAACAGAATTAAACGAAGTAAGTGGTGTCAAAATTTTGATAAACGGAGAAGAAAATTTAGCTTTTTCTGATAATAGCATGAACTTTAAAGAAATCTTTGTAAGAAATGACTAAATTGATATTTTATGAGCTTTGAACAGCACTTCTACTTTTTGTAGAAGTGTTTTTATTTCAAAAATTTATATAAACATATTCCCTTACATGCCTTTTTCCAATTCCATAAAAAACATTCCACTTCTTTTAATGATTTTATTGTGTTTTCTTTTTTTATTTTGAAACCGTTTTTCTTTTTTTCTCCTCGGGTTTCATTATTTTTTTCAATATTATTCGTATTCATTAATACTCTCCTTTTATATAAATTGTAATTTGTGTGATTATATCTTAGAGTTAAATAAATCAATTAAACTTCTTCAAAACTCTAATT
>CAJKDR010000176.1 GCA_905198755.1 uncultured Clostridiaceae bacterium | reverse complement strand
TTAAAACCAAATAACTAACACTATTATAAAGTATATTTATTTCTTTTACAAACAAATTTATATATTTCTTCAATTCTGATTTATCATTTTCAATATTTTGAATTTCTTTTTTTAAATCACGCTCATTATTAGTTCGTCTATTTAATTCAATACGTTCAATTAGCTTAGCTTTATCGCTTATTTTATTTTTCAATATTTCAATTTCGTTATTTATCAACGAAACTTTATCACAAAATTCTATATACGCTTTGTTCTCATCACTCTTTGACATTACTCTATATATATTTACTTCATGCCTCTTATCATTTTCCAACTCATTAATTTTATTTTTTAGATTTTCTATCTCTTTATTTATACTATTAGTTGATACACTTCTATAATATCTTTGCATCTTATCAACTAAATTAGTTATATCACCTTTAATATAACACCATATTGCACTATCTAATAAAGCCATGCTATAAGTTCCCTTAAATGAACAGTTAATTGCCATTTGCCGCCTTGTACATCTATAACTGTGGGCAACATACCCATTTATATAGCGATAATTTCCACCTAAATATAATCCACACATAGGACATTTTATAAGTTTGGATAACAATGTAATGTGCTTATTACATTTATCAGCAGTGGTATTATTTCTTAGTTTTTTCTCTTGAACAGAATTAAATAATTCATCTGATAATATTCTTGGATAGCTTATACTTGTATGACTTCTTACATATTTCTCTTTTGTCTTATCACCATACGACCAATATTCTGTATTTTTCTGCCAATTATTTGTAATTTTGTGACCTATATAAGCTCTTTCTCCTAAAGCCTTAGTAACATTTCTCTTTGAATGCAAATACCGACTAAAACCTTTAGAAATACATGCAATATTAATATCTTTCATATTGCATTTAGTTTTATCCCCATCTATTCCATATAGATACCAATTATATATTGTTCTTATTTCATTGGCTTCATGTTCATTTATGACGAATCTATTCTTTCTTATTGTTTCATCATACTCACGTCTATATCCAAATAGTTCTTTCCCCGTAATTGATATTCCTTTTGCCTGCAAACTATCTAATTCACGTCTAAATCTTACTTTTTTTGTATTCATTTCGTGTTCAGTCATACTTGCAAATGTATTGAATATAATATCTGTTGCAAAATTACTCATTCCATTGGCATCAAACAGTGAGAAAGATATATCTTTAACAAATAACTGTATTTTATTATCAACTAAATATTGTTTAATTTGAAATAATACAGTCTGCCTACGTGATAAACGACTTAGCTCTGTTACAAGTATAGTTTTATATTCCTTATTACAAGATATGAAATCTACAACTTGCTTAAATCCCTCTTTTAAATCAAAAGTTTTAAATCCACTTTCTTTGGTACTTATAACCTTTATATTAGTAAATCCTAAACTATTTGCCCAATTCGTTAAATCATCTACTTGGGCTGTATAGTCTTGTTGATTAGTACTAACACGCGTCAAAACGATGCAGCAATTTTGAGTATTTAAGTCCATTATATATACAATATTAGATGTTACACTTTGCAAATATAATGAATTAGCATTTTGCCACCTGCTTTTTATATCATAATTTCATCAAGTTGTGTCCTCCAGACGCGGCTACTTCCAATGCGCGTTTTACACTT
>CAJKDR010000175.1 GCA_905198755.1 uncultured Clostridiaceae bacterium | reverse complement strand
AATATACAAAAGATAATATAATGATTAAAATCAACAACAACTTAAAAAAATCCGCTATAGCATTTTGCTAAAGCGGACTTTTTATTATAATATTATACAGATTAATCCTCCACTTCCTTCATTTATAATTCTTTCTAATGTTTCTTGAAGTTTTATTCTGGCATCTTCTGGCATTTTATATAATTTATTTTGTAAACCTTCATTAACTAATTCATGTAAATTTTTTCCAAATATATTTGATTCCCAAATTTTAATAGGGTCATTTTCAAATTCAGAAAGCAAGTAATTTACTAATTCTTCAGATTGTTTTTCACTTCCAACAATAGGAGATACTTCTGTTTCGATATCTGCTCTTATCATATGTATAGAAGGTGCTTTAGCTTTTAATTTAACACCAAATTTCGAACCTTGTTTTACCATTTCAGGTTCTTCTAAAATTAATTCTTCCATTGTAGGAGTTACAATTCCATAGCCTTTTTGTTTTACTTCTGTTAAAGCAGGTGCAATCTTGTCATATTCTTTTTTTACCATAGATAATTCAGCCATTATACTAAATAAATCACCTTCATTATTTATTTCTATATTAGAAACTTCAGAAATTACTTTGTAGAATAAATCATCATTTAAATGTATAGTAATGTTAACTTCACCAGTGCCGAGGTTGATATTATCAATAGTAGTTTTACTGATTACTTCAGTATTTTGCATAGAATCTAAAGATCTATCTATTTCTTTTAATACATTAATATCATTAAAACCAGATTTAATATCATTAAATAATGAATTTTTTAACCAATGATCATCACTTAAAGAATCTACCCATTTAGGATAAGTTATATTAATTTGTTCTATAGGAAATTCATATAAAATTCTTCCAAAAATATTATTTATATCTTCAATATTTAAATTACTACAATCAGTAGGAATTACAGGAGCGTTATATTTTTCTTCTAATTTTATAGCCAAATCTATAGTGGAATCTGAATATGGAGAATTAGAATTTAAAATAATAACAAAAGGTTTATTTAACTCTTTTAACTCATTAACAACTCGTTCTTCAGCTTCTATATAATCTTGTCTAGGAATATCAGTTATAGAACCATCAGTTGTAACTACTAAACCTATTGTAGAATGTTCTTGAATTACTTTTTTAGTTCCTATTTCAGCTGCAAGTTCAAAAGGAATCTCTTCATCAGACCATGGAGTTTTTACCATTCTTGGAACATCATCCTCTAAATATCCAATAGCATTGTTAACTAGATAACCAACACAATCAACAAGTCTTGTCTTTAGTTTAATATTGCCACCAACAGTGATTTCAACAGCTTCATTTGGTATGAATTTAGGTTCAGTAGTCATTATGGTTCTACCAGCAGCACTTTGTGGTAACTCATCTTGAGCGCGTTCTCTTTTATAATCATTGGAAATGTTTGGAATAACAAGCAAATCCATAAACCTTTTTATAAAAGTAGACTTACCAGTTCTAACAGGACCAACAACACCAATGTAAATCTCTCCGTTTGTCCTTGCTTTCATATCCTTATATACATTAAACTGATCCATAAGTTCCTCCTTCATAGACTGATAAAGTATATGAAGACAATAAGAAAAAAAGACCAGAAATCTGCTTATTACAGTTTCTGATCTTTTTGTTTCCATATATGATCTATGTAT
>CAJKDR010000174.1 GCA_905198755.1 uncultured Clostridiaceae bacterium | reverse complement strand
TATATTTTATGAATTATATAATGGCAAGAATCAAATCTGGATTATTAGTTTTTATACATTATTATTGTTGATGAATGTGTCAATTTTTGAAATATATAAGAAATCAATTTATAGCTTGAAATTAGAAAAGGAAAATATGATATATGAGCAGCAATTAAAATTATTGAGAAACTGTACACAAGATCAAATGAATTCAACGGCTTTATTTCAAAGAGAACAGCATGATTTAAAAAATAAGTTATTAGGTATTAGAAGTAGTATGGAAAAGCAAAATGTACAAGATGCAATTCGTATGATTGATGGGATATTAGAACATGGGAATATGGTAGATAAAGCAGAACTAGAAAAGATAGGTAATGATATTATCGATACAATCCTTCGGTTTAAGTATGCGAAAGCAATTCAGAAAAATATAGTGGTTAAAATAGATGGATTTGCAATGCAGAAACTACCTATTTTAGATGAAGATTTGTGTGTTGTATTAGGAAATATGTTAGATAATGCAATAGAAGCTAGTGAAAAAGTTACGGATAGATGGATAAATGTTTCTATTGGATTAAGAAAAAATGGCTTGGTTATAGTTGTGGAAAATTCTTTTGATGGTATTATCAAGAAAAATATACATGGAAATATTATTTCAATAAAGGAAAATAAAGAACATCATGGATATGGTTTGAAATCTATACGAAAAACAGTTGAAAAATATGATGGAGAATTGGTGGTGGAAATTAGAGGAAATATATTTAGGGCAGTTGCATTTATGACTTGTATAGACTATGTGTAGGCATTTTTGACAGTAAATGGGGTTTTTTTGACAGATGGAGAAATATTTGGATAAAAAATGCTATTTTATAGGTATCTTGAATTTATTAGGAGGTACAAAAATGAAAAAGAATCTTTTTGCAAAAACTTTAAAGACGGTTGCAGAAAAGGGTGTGAAGATTGGGATAAATAGGAAGTGCGTTGCTGTTTATCACGAAATTGATGCTCCAGAAAAAGCAAAAAAATTTAGAAAATTCTAAAATATGAAAAGAGTATTTGCTTTTTTAACAGACTATCTAATCAAAAAAGGGCTTGTTCAAGAAGAGGACAGGCCCATATATGAATATGGATTTCAGATTCTTATTGAAATATTTTTATGGGTATTATGCTGTACTATTATAGCAGCATTGACATGTTCGTTGATAGAACTGTGTATTTTTTTTATAATATTTTTCCCCATACGTTCCTATGCTGGAGGATTCCATTTCAGAAAATTTAGTGTATGTTTACCATTTTCCTGTACGACTTTTCTGATAATTATATATTTGTCAAGGATTATTATTATGCCGAGAGGGCTACAATTATGTAATTCTTTTTTTTTGCTTGGTTTGATTTTTATTGGAAATATTAAGGAAAATGAGAATAGTGATTTGGAAATATACTGTAAAAAGAGATTGAGATTATATTTAATGCTTAATATTGGAATTGGGGTAGTGCTATTTGAATTTTGCGAACAACAAGTGTTAAATGTTTATATGGAGACACTTTTGTTGATAGTGATTTCGTCAGTACTACAAAATAGAAAATCATTTTTGAAAGACTAAGAACTGGACAGAAATGATTTTTTATTATTTTAGAGAGAAAGGCTATTTATTTTATGGAAAAAGGTAATAGAAATTTATTAATTATTTTA
>CAJKDR010000173.1 GCA_905198755.1 uncultured Clostridiaceae bacterium | reverse complement strand
TTAGGGCACTGAAAAGTGCCCTTTCGAAGGGGGATGCCCTAAATTGAGTGCTTACAACAAGTCATAAAAATCAGTATCCTTTTTGATGTTGTTTGTTAGGAAATCGCCTTGTGGCAAGTTTCTTTGAGCTATATGTCAAAATTGAATGCTAATTTTTTAAGGTCACATTGAAAGCATATTTTAAATCTTTTCTATTTTGACAATTTTATTTGTGTGTGAAGTAGTATATTGTATATACAATTTATTAAATGTTGTTTTTTGTGAATAAGCATTATGATACTTAATATAAAATCTTATCTACTTAAGATTGATATATATTCCATTTTAGTATTGTTGATCTTTTTAGCAGCTCCATTAAGGTTTTATGTATCAACATCTATAATACTTGAGATTGTGACATTTGGACTGGTAGTATGGGGATTTGCAAAACATAAATTTACTAAAAAAATTTGGTCTCCAACTGCAAGCAAATTTGTTGTATACTTCTTTATTTATTTTATAATATCAAGCTTTATAAGTTACAACGGTTTTGATGAGGCTGGGTTTGCTAATGAGAATTATAGATTTTTCCTTTTCTTGATAATGTTGGCTGTAATGGCATCATTACCTTTGGATTTTGATAAATTATCAAAACTTTGTCTTTGGTGTTGCAAGATGCATATATTATTCACCTTATACGAATTTACTTATATAAATTTGTTGGCTTTAGGTGATTATGATGGAATTTTTTTAGTGGGTAAGGCAATGGCATCTTATGATGTTGATTCTCAATATTTGAGAGAATCGGACAATCTTGGTTTAATGGCAATTAGGCCTTTTGGCTTGATGTTACAGCCTCAAAAGAGTGGTTTCGTTTTTTGTGTCGGAATCATCCTTCAGTACATTAGAAATAGACTTTCTCATAGTCATTTCACTAATTTATGGTACATTCTTTTTGTTGTAGCAATTTTTCTTACTGGTGCCAAGACAGCACTATTATGTGCGTTGGTTTTGTTGATTGCAATAAAATTGAATATATACTTGGGGCAGAAAATGACAAGAAAAAGATTGGGGATATATCATGTTATTATATTCGTATTGATAGTCTATAGTTTATTTATTGGGATTGATATCCAAAATATCGCTTTAATAAGCTCTAACTCAGCTAGGAATGATGTCTTAAATGATAATTTGTGTTTTTTAAACTATGATATTCCTAATATACTATTAGGAATTGGAATTCCTTATCAAAAATCATTATTAATACATGGCTATATCTGTGAATGTTTTGAAGCTCGTTTGTTGGCACAAGTGGGAATTGTGAATTTTATTTTACTTCTATGGTTTCTTAAATCTTTTTATAAAACTTATGATAAGAGATTGAATTTTATGTTGTTGATTACTCTGTTTTTTATGTGTCTACATTACTGCGTTATTAATGCCTATTTTATATCGTTCTGTATGATTGTAATATACTGTTATGCAAAGCAATATAAGATATATACGATGTAACTATTTAAAATTATGTTCTAATATAGCATGATGCTATAATATAAATATCACCCTCTTTATTTGTTAAAATATAAGCTTAAAATCCTATTATCGAAAGAGTATATGAGGCGAATTATAATTATAGAGAATTCCGGTAAGGTAAATTTTGGTGGAGGCCAAAAAATAACTTTGCAAGTAGCTGAGATTTTGAGTAAAACTTGTGAACTTGTATTTGTAGATTTTGCAA
>CAJKDR010000172.1 GCA_905198755.1 uncultured Clostridiaceae bacterium | reverse complement strand
AATATAGAAAAAAAACATATCATTATAGCTGCTATTTTAGCTATATTATTAATTATAATTTTGTTTTTCTGTTTCAATCCAAGTTTTAGAAACTTCTTTACTATTTATATTTTTAGAAAACAAGCTAATCAAGATAAATTAAATTCTATTGCATTAGAAGAAGATGAATCTTCTTATGTATATGCTTATGATAAATATATTACTGTATTGAAAAGAAATATATTATATACGTACAATGCTTCTGGTAATGTTACATCTGAAACAGATTTAAAAATATCTAATCCACTATTTGCTTCAAATAATAGATTTTTAGCTGTTGCAGAACAAAATGGAGATGCCATATATTTAATTTCTGGTTCAAATATAATTTGGCAATCTACTATTGATGGAAATATTTCTAAAATAAAAGTCAATAACAATGGGTATGTTTCTGTCATAGTAAGTGGTACAAGCTATAAATCAATAGTTATTACTTTTGATTCCAAAGGTAAAGAAATGTTTAAAACCTATTTGTCTTCTACAACAGCTGTAGATACTGACATTTCAAATGATAATAAGTATTTATCTGTAGCAGAAGTAGATTATTCAGGTTCGATAATAAAATCAATGATTAAAACCATCTCAATAGAAAAGGCTAAATCAGATCCTACAAATTCCGTTATTTTTACATTTAACGGTGAAGAAAACAGCTTAATAACAAAAATAAGTTATCAAAATAAAAATATTCTATCTTGCATGTATAATGATTCCATTCATTTTTTAAACATAAGTGATGAGAATGATTCAAAAGTTGTTACATTTGATAACCAATGTAATTTTGCAGATATTCATTTAAAAAATAATATATTATACACTTCTAGTAAGTCTTCTGGTTTTTCAAATAATATAACAGTAAATATTTCGACTGTTCCTAGCGGAAATATTTCGACATATCAATTAAAAGGCTCTATAAAATCAGTTGTTACTTATAATGAAAAAATTGCAATCAATGTTGGCTCAGAAATTCATTTCATTGGACTAAATGGTTGGCTTATAAAGAAATATACTTCTTCAAATGAAATAAATTCAATTATTTTAGGTGACAGTATAGCTGGTGTAGTTTATAAAGATAAGATTGAAATTATTCAATTTTAAAAGGAGGTATTATGGGAATATTATTTGATTTAGGTATTTTATTAATAATTTTTATATCTACTATTATAGGTTATAAAGTAGGATTCATTAAAGTAGCTTTTAGATTACTGAGTTTCATATTAGCTCTTGTTATAGCTTTAGTACTTTATAAACCAATTTCTAATTTAATAATAGATCATACTTCTATTCCTCATAAGATTGAAACGCAGATATCAAGCAGATTATCTTCAGAAGATAAGTCTTCTACAGATAACATTGTTTCAAATTATTATAATAACGTTAAAAATTACTCAACAAATGTTATGGCACATAATATATCAATAACTATTGTAAATATATCTTCGGTATTACTTGTATTTATCATTACTAGATTTTTACTATTTTTCTTAAAATTTTCTACGGATTTAATTGCTAAATTACCATTAATTAAACAATTTAACCATATTGGAGGATTTATTTACGGAATTATTGCTGGCTTCTTTATAGTATATTTTATTTTTACCGTGATAACTTTATTAGCCCCACTTATTGATTTAAGTAAAATTTTAAATCTAATAAACTCATCTATAATAGGAAATATAAGGTATAATA
>CAJKDR010000171.1 GCA_905198755.1 uncultured Clostridiaceae bacterium | reverse complement strand
AAAGAAATATTAATTTAAATAATATAAATAATATTTATAATGTACATGCAAAAGAAATAAAAAAAGATTTAAGCAAAGATAACTTAAGAAAAAACTTAAATGAAATAAATGAATATAATTCAGAATTATATTCTGTTGTTTTAAATTCTTTAAATAATAATATGTTTCCAATAACATTAGGTGGCGACCATTCTATTGCTATTGCATCTGGACTAGCTTCTATAAAAAGATATGATAATTTAGGAATAATTTGGTTTGATGCACATGGCGATTATCATACATTTAAAACTACTATATCTGGAAATATCCATGGATTACCTTTTGCAGCACTTACTCATTATGAGGATAAAGACCTAGCAGACTTTCATTCAGGTAATTTTTATAATCCAAAGAATGCCGTATTAGTTGGAGGAAGAGATATAGATAGACCAGATGAAATAAAAAATTTAAAAGATGCAGGAGTTACTATATTTACTACTGAAGATATTCATAAATATGGACCTGAGGTTATTTATCAAAAAGCTTTTGATATTGCTTCTAATGGTACAAATGGAGTTCATGTTAGTTATGATTTAGATGTTATAGATCCAATTATTGCACCAGGTGTATCTATCCCCGCTACTAATGGTATTAATTTGGAAGAAGCTTATTCTTTTGCTGATTATATGGTAAAAAATAAAGAAAAAATAAAATCCATAGATTTAGTAGAATTAAATCCATTACGTGATATTGATAAAAAAACTGAAAAAATAGCAAATAATATATTAGACACTTTATTAAGTAATTTTTAAAAAAATAAAAAATATTGTGAGGTGGACAAAATTGTCCGTCTCACAATATTTTTATTTTTTATTTTCATCTAATTCTTTTAAATATTTTTTTGCATACTCTACATCTGTTTCGCAAGGTACATATTTTCCTTTTACATATTGAACTGTCTCATTTCCTTTTCCTGTTATTAATATAACTGTATTTGGTTTTGATTCCATTATTGCCTCTTTTATTGCTTGTTCCCTATCTGGAACTATTTTATATTTACCATTTTCTTTTTCTATATATACAGAAATTTCTTTACATATATCTACAACATCTTCGTTTCTTGGATCTTCCATTGTTAAATAGTTCATTTTTGAATATTTACCAGATAATTCTCCTAAGTCTTTTCTTCTATTTTGTGCATGATTACCAGGACATCCAAAAACTGTTACTATTTCTCTTTTTGGATATTCTTTTATTGTAGATTCATATAATTTTTGGAAACTTAGTTTATTATGTGCATAATCAACTATTACTACAACTTGTTTGTCTTGGTCTGTATATACTTCCATTCTTCCGCTTGCCTTCGCCTTCTTTAATCCATCATATATACATTCATATGGTACTCCCAATTCAGTAGTAACTGCTATTGCTGCTAATGCATTTTCTACATTAAATAAACCTGGCATTGTTAGCAAAATTTCTTCATCAAAATTTTTTGTTCTAACATTAAATACTGTATTCATTCCTTCTTTTCTTATATTATATCCATATATATCTGCATCTTCAGTATTTCCAAATGTTATTATTTTCTTTGAATTTTTAGCAGCTTCCATAACTCTATCCAAATCACTAGTATTTAAATTAACAATTGCTGTTTCTGTTTGATTAAATAATTTTAATTTTGAAGATATGTAATCTTCATAATCTTTATGTTCAATATTACTTATATGATCTTCTGATATATTTAGAAAAACA
>CAJKDR010000170.1 GCA_905198755.1 uncultured Clostridiaceae bacterium | reverse complement strand
TATTATATTTTTTATTCTATATCAATAATTTATAATCTATAAAAAGGATGAAATTTATTCATCCTTTTTATTTATCTTCTCATTTTTCCGTCTAATGAATCTAAGTTATCTAATGCTTTTCCTGTTCCTAATGCCACACATGATACTGTGTCTTGTGCTATCATAACATTTATTCCTGTTTTTTCTTTTAATAGTTTGTCTAAGCCATCAAGTAGGCTTCCTCCACCTGTCATATATATTCCTTTATCACTGATGTCTGCTGCAAGTTCTGGTGGTGTTTTCTCTAACACACTATGTACTGCATCAACTATCATCATTGCTGGTTCTATTAACGCTTCCATCATTTCACTTGATGATATTGTAAGTGTTTTTGGTAGTCCTGTTCCTAAATCTCTACCTCTTATATCCATTTCAACATCTTGAATCTTAGGGTAAACACATCCTATATTTACCTTTAATTCTTCTGCTGTTCTATCTCCTATAATAACATTATGTTTTTTCTTTATATATTTAACAACTGCTTCGTCAAATTTATCTCCTGCTACTTTTATTGATGTACTTACAACTGATCCACCTAATGATATTACTGCTATATCTGTTGTTCCTCCACCAATATCTACTATCATATTTCCACATGGTTTTGATATATCTATTCCTGCTCCTATAGCTGCTGCTATTGGTTCTTCTATTAGATATACTTTTCTTGCCCCTGCTTGTGATGCAGCATCTATTACAGCTTTTTTTTCTACTTCTGTTACTTGAGATGGTATACATATCATTATTCTAGGTGCAAATATAGATTTTCCACCTATTTTATTTATGAAATATTTTAACATTTTTTCTGTTACTGTGTAATCTGATATTACTCCATCTTTTAAAGGTCTTGTTGCAATTATGTTTCCAGGTGTTCTTCCCAACATTCTTCTAGCTTCTTGTCCAACTGCTAAAACGTCTCCTGTGTTATTGTCAACTGCAACTACTGATGGTTCTCTTAAAACTATCCCTTTTCCTTTTATATATGCTATTACTGTAGCAGTTCCTAAATCTATTCCTATATCTTGTCCAAAGAAAAACATAATCTCGTAACTCCCTTTCTAAATAAAAAATGTAACGAATTGTTTCTAAGTTGTTACAAATTCGTTACAATTATATTACATATTTATCAAAATAGCAAGTAAGTTTTATTAATTTATTAGATTTTTTTATTTTATATAAAATACAAGAATGCTAATGTTCCTATAATCAAATAAAACTTCGTTTCATCTGACATAAATTGTTCTTCTGTTGCTCTATTTGTATCATCTACAATACTTATTTTGCAGTATTCTACATCAGTATATTTAAACCACATTTCAAAATCTTTAGTTTGCCCATTTTCTAGATTCTCTATTTCAACATATTTAGTTCCTAAATTTACATCTCTTGGAGAATATAAATCTATTTTTATGTATTTTTTATCAATTGTTGTCTCTGTGTTATTATATATGTTTCCTTTAACATACCCATTAACATATGTTGCTTTACTATCTGGTACATTTATAACAGGGCTTTCTGATAATACTTGTGCATCTATGTGTTGATATGTTCCATTTATAGCCATATATATTAAAAAATCTGATAAGAACCAAAATGCAGCTATTGCTAATGCATATAATAAAAATGTTTTCAATCTCTTCATATAATTTCTCCTATTTATAATATATATGAATTATACTATATTTTTAAAGAAATGTAAACTTTATAT
>CAJKDR010000169.1 GCA_905198755.1 uncultured Clostridiaceae bacterium | reverse complement strand
TTTTAGGGTTGAGATTTCTTTATTTGAGTATATGTCTAAAAAAAGTAAATTTATATTTATTATTAATTGTTGCTTTGCTGCTTTAACATTTATTGTTCAATTTTTCATAACAGGATTTTATTTGGATAAGTTGCCTGTATATATTGTAATCCTTAGTAATTTAACCTTAATTGTATATTTTTTACTTAGTATTTATAGCTTAATAAAAACATCTCAACTAGAAATTACAAATTTAAATTTAGAACAAGAAAAAGAACACAATAGAATATTAAAAGTTGCACAAGATGATATTAGAGGTTTTAGACATGACTTTTCAAATATTATTTGTACTATTGGTGGTTATGTCCATTCAAAAGATATGAATGGACTTGAAAATTATTTTGAACAAATTCAAACAGATGTTGTAAAAGTAAATAATTTAACAGCACTTACTCCAGATATTATAAATAATCCTGCTATTTATGCATTAGTAACTGCTAAATATGACAAAGCATCTAATTTAAATATAAAAATGAGTGTAGAAGTATTTATGGATTTAAATATAATTAACATGAAAATATATGAATTTACAAGAATTCTTGGCATATTACTTGATAATGCAATAGAAGCTGCAGATGAATGTGATGAAAGGAACATTTATGTACACATTAGAAATGACCAAAGACATAATAGACAATTACTAATAATTGAAAATACATATAAAGATAAAAACATTGATACAGATAAAATATATGAAAAAAATTATTCTACTAAACCTAAAAATACTGGTTTAGGTTTATGGGAAGTAAGACAAATATTAAAAAGAAATAATAATTTAAATTTATATACAACAAAAACTGAAAGATTATTTAAACAACAATTAGAAATTTATAATACATAAAAAAGAGAAGCAATTGCTTCTCTTTTTATTTATTAATCTTTTTTTATCAATGATGCTGGCATTTTAGGTTGATGTAACCATCCAAACCATCCGCAAGCTGTATTTGTAGATTTAGCACATTTTTCTGCTACTTTTGCTAATAATTTTAACATACTCAATTCCTCCTTAGTATATATTATTATTTATATGAATTGTGCCGGCAACACATATCATCAATTTATATAAACTTCATGTCCATACTTGTTGTTTGTTATTTTATATGCAATTCTTGATATCATCATACTTTGAATTAACATTCCTAGAATGATAATATTAGAAATTGTATTATTGTTTATTAATCCTCCTATAATCAATGTTACAGTAAGAATTATGTATGATAGTATTCTGTCTAGTTTTCTATCTTTTTTTCTTAATATTGGAACATTCTCGGTATCTGCTGGTGCATATAGTTTGCACATTATCATTCCAAATATCCAAGTAAGAATTATAAGAATTATCTTCGTTATATTGTCAATATTAATTAACTTACTTATATATGGTATTCCACAATAACAAAAGCTTGTACATAGTATACATCCTAAATGAGTTTTTAAGTGGAATCCACCTGATACTGATCTATAAGGAAATACAACTAATACTGTAATAAAAAACTCTTTTAAAACTCCTAATATTGCAGCTATGGCAATAAAAATAAAAGTTTTTGGAATTTCTCCTATTAATAAATGTAATCCATAATTTATAACTTCTGCTTTTTCCTCATTAATATCTGTAACTTTATTTTTTATTTTATTAGTTAAATAATTACATATTTTATCTATCATTTAATTACCTCTTTGCTTTTGTTAAGGTAATTTTATATCTAATTTTTAA
>CAJKDR010000168.1 GCA_905198755.1 uncultured Clostridiaceae bacterium | reverse complement strand
AAAATATAATAAATTGGTTTATGTAGGGGCGGACGACTCTGTCCGCCCGAGCAGGATTTATTACGCTTTTGTTTTATATCAGAAAGATGCACAGATTTACATAAAAATCATAAAATATATAGAGCTTAATTTAAGGGGGGATAAGTTTGAATTTAAAAAGTATAAAAATTGGATTTTGTTTAACTGGTTCCTTCTGTACATTTAAAAAGACAATTGAACAAATGAAAGTACTAGCAAAAGAAGAAGCAGAGATTATTCCAATAATGTCTTATAGTGCATATAATTTAGATACTAAATTTGGAAAAGCGGAAGATTTTAGAAACGAAATAGAACATATTACTGGAAATAAAATTATTCATACAATTCAAGAAGCAGAACCTATTGGACCAAAAAAGCTTACAGATATAATGCTAATTGCACCATGTTCTGGAAATACAATTGCTAAATTAAGTAATGGCATCACTGATGGGCCACATTTAATGGCTGCTAAATCTCATTTAAGGAATAATAATCCTATTGTAATAGCTATTTCAACAAATGATGCTTTATCTGGAAGTGCTGAGAATATTGGAAGATTACTTAATAGAAAAAATTATTATTTTGTTCCGTTAAGGCAAGATAATCCAATAACTAAACCTCGTTCACTTGTTTTCGATCCAACATATATAAAAAAGACAATCGAATATGCATTAGAAAGAAAACAAATACAACCAATATTATTATGAATATAAATAGGTGTGTGTTTCACATCTATTTATATTATTATTAACACAAAAATTAGGAGGGGTTTTATGAAAAAAAGTTTATTAATTTTTATTTTTACTTCAATAGTGTTACTTAATTGCACTTGTTTAGCAATCGAACCGTCTAACAATAAAATTTACAAAGGTGTAGATGTTAGTCAATGGCAAAGAGAAATTGATTTTAAAAAAGTTAAAAAATCTGGAATAGAAATTGTTTATATAAAGGCTTCTCAAGGAAATTATTATGTTGATCCTTACTTTGAAAGAAACTATAAAGAAGCTAAACGAGAAAATTTAAAAATAGGCTTTTATCATTTTTTAACAGCCAAAAACTTAAAAGAAGCAATAGATGAAGCAGACTTTTTTTCTGCTGTTATATCAAACAAAGATTCAGACTGTTTATTAGCAATGGATTTTGAAAATTTTGCTAGATTATCAAAAAAAGAAATTAATGATATTTCCAAAGAGTTCTTAAAAAGAGTAGAGAAAAAAACTAATAAAAAAATGATTATATATTCAGATAGTAATAATGTAAGAAAAGTTTTTGATAAGTCATTAGCAAAAGAATATCCCCTTTGGATTGCTGAATATGATGTAAAATATCCAAAGAATATAAAAAAATGGAATACATGGGTTGGATTTCAATATACAGATAATAAAAAAATATCAGGAATAAAAAATAGTGTAGATGCTGATTATTATACTTCTGATGTCTTATTAAGAAATAATAAAAGATTACCCAAAAATAAACATCGAAATAAAAAGGATAACTATTATAAAATTATTAAAGTTTCAAAAGGTGATACATTAAGCAAAATTGCTATCAGATATAATACTAGTATTGAAGAAATTGTAGAACTAAATAAAATAAGAAATCGTAACCTCATTTATATTGGTGAAAAATTAAAAATATATGAATCAAAATATAATAATATTGGAGAAACTAATCATTATATATATACAGTAAAAAGAGGAGATACATTATCTAGCATTTCAAGAAAATTTAGAATA
>CAJKDR010000167.1 GCA_905198755.1 uncultured Clostridiaceae bacterium | reverse complement strand
TTTGGGACATTTTCCAAAACTATTGACAGAGTTTTACATTTTTTTTAAGGTCTTGTATGCTTAATCTATGATAATGTCTTAAGTGTTAGTCCACAAAAATGTCCCAAAGTAATATATAATATATCGCCGAGGTGATATATATGAGAAAGGTTGAATTAAGAATGAATGAACAACAAAAATATGAAATTATTAAAGATTTAGTTGACCATGATGGTAACAAAAAAAGAGCTAGTAAAAAGCTCGATATATCAATAAGACAAGTTAATCGTCTGATTATTACTTACAAGGAGAAAGGCAAAGCAGGTTTCGTCCACGGTAATAGAAATAAAAAACCTATTAATGCTTTAGATAGCACAATCTCCGATGACATTATAACACTTTATAATAATAAATACTATGATTTTAACTTTAAACATTTTAATGAGTATTTAGAAAAAGAAGAAGGCATAAAAGTTTCTTATAAATTTACTTACAAAACTTTGACAAATGCTGGTATTATATCTCCTAAAGCTAGAAAAAAGACAAAAAGAGAATATGCGAAGAAAAAACTATTGGAACAAAAGAAAATAAATTTAGCTATGAGCGATGAACAAGTAAAAACTGTAATTGATCATGAAATAGCTTTAGAAGATTCTCACCCAAGAGGAGAAAAACCTAAATATTTTGGAGAAGTGGTTGAACAAGATGGTTCTATTCATCTATGGTTTGGAGAAACTAAAACTTGTCTACATTTGGCAATAGATAAAGCAACTTCTACTATAGTAGGAGCTTGGTTTGATAAACAAGAGACATTAAATGGTTATTATCATGTTTTTTATCAAATACTTACTACTTATGGAATACCATACAAGTTTATAACCGATAATAGAACTGTATTCAATTTTATGTTATTAAACTCAGAAAAACGTACCTCAGATAAAGATGTATTAACTCAATATGGGTATGCCTGTAAACAACTAGGTGTAGAACTAGAAACAACTTCTGTATCCCAAGCTAAAGGGCTAATCGAAAGAACAAATGGTACTTTTCAAGGAAGATTAGTACAAGAATTAAGGTTAAATAATATTACCACTATTGATGAAGCTAATAAGTATCTGCTCGAAATATTTGTTCCTAATTTTAACAATAAATTTGCATTAGACTACAGAAAATTTGAATCAGTTTTTGAAGAAACACCTAATGAAGAAAAAATTAATTATACCTTAGCTATCTTAACCGAAAGAACTATCGACAATGGTAATTCTATTAAATACTATGGAAAGTATTACCAGCCATACCTAAATGGAAAATTGAAATGCTTTATGCCTAAAACAAAGTGTTTAGTCATTAGAGCATATAATGGTGATTTATTAGTAGCAATTGATGAGCAAGTACTAGAGTTAAAAGAGCTAAATAGAAATGAGAAATTGTCAAAAGAATTTGATAAAATGGTGGAACAAAAAGAAAGAAAAAAATATGTTCCTCCAATGTCTCATCCTTGGAAACTAGCTTCATTTAAAAAGCAAATGCAAAAAGCACATGCAAATCATGTATATGCTTAAAGAATTTTATGCCGAGAAAACTTTTGATTAATAAAGGTTGTTTTGATACCTTGTTTAGGTTTTAATTCTATTTTTCAACATTTGTTGAAAAAATTGAATTTAAAACATTATTAATAATTCAAAACACCGAAATTAGTCAAAAGGAAATTGGAATAAATTTCGTTAATGTTTAAAATTTTTTGGGACATTTTCCAAAACTATTGACAGAGTTTTACATTTTTTTTAAGGTCTTG
>CAJKDR010000166.1 GCA_905198755.1 uncultured Clostridiaceae bacterium | reverse complement strand
TAATTATGAATGGTTTTGAGATAGAAATAAATCCTCTATTTTATTTAGCGCTTACCTTGTAACCTCATTTGTCTCAGAATCATTCATAATATGTTCAATATTACATTCTGATATATTACAAACCAATTCATTAGTTTCTTGTTTACATTCTTCAATTGTTTCCAAAACATAAAACATACGTTTTCTATTATTAGAATTTTTATATTTTTTATTTTTGTAATTATTGCCTACATTGTTAGAATTCCGTTTTGTGTGTCTGTAATTACCAATATATTTTCTATTTTTCCTGTTTTTGCATTTGTATATATTAAAAAGTCTCTGTCGTTTAT
This sequence comes from uncultured Clostridiaceae bacterium, assembly GCA_905198755.1. Lineage (GTDB taxonomy): Bacteria > Bacillota > Clostridia > TANB77 > CAG-508 > HGM13634. The sequence continues at coordinate 1,450 of CAJKDR010000166.1, read as the reverse complement.
TTTTCCTTTTACTTCCCAGCAGAATATTTCTGTTTTAAATTCTGTTGGTATTATTGCTAGTCTTTCTGCTTCTATTTCTATATCTTTATTTATTTTCTCTTTTGCTTTTTCTTTATTTATTATTCCTGTTTTATCTATATTCCTTTTTTCATGATTATTTAAATATCCTGTTGTTTCTATTCCTAATATTTCTCCATTATCTAATGCTACTTTTACTTTTATTAAATCAGGATAAATTATTACATCATCTTCCTTGCATGCATAATTTATAGTCATGATTCCTGCTTGTTTTGTATAATATGTTTTTTCCATACTAGAAAATCCCTTTGATTCTAGGAATTTTTTTGATATTTCATCTGCTTTTTCCTCTGTTATTGTTTCTTCTTCTACCGTTCTATTAAATTCACTAAATACTATATGTCCTCCTTTTTTTGATATTGCTATTGTCATTGGATTTCCTTCATTTTCTTTTTGTATTACTGTGAATGTGTAACTTTCTATTGTTCCATTTTCTGATAAACCTTCTGAGTTTATTACATTAATCTTATCTTCTCCAACAAAGTCTTTTACGATTTTTTTCGCTTTTTCTTCATCTATATCATTTCCAGTAAGTCCTTTTTTACTAGCATTTGTCATATGCTCAGAATATGCTCCATCATATATTAATCCATCATATTGTTCAAAGTTTTCTTCTATTGATTTAAATCCATCTTTTGAAACATTATTTATCTCTTTTGAGAACATTACACTGGGATTGTAATCTAATTCATCCCAATTTAATCTTTCTGCATTTACATCTTCTGATAATTGATTTAGAGTATTTTTTATTTCTACACTATAGTCATGTAATTCTTTTACCTTAGATACTTCCTCATCTGTTAAGTCGTCTCCCTTTAAATTTTTTCTAAACAGATAATAGCTATATTCACTTGTTTGATTCAAAAATTTTTGAGTATTTGATATTCCTTCTACAGATACCGGTATTTGTGATAAGTAGCCTCCTGCTAAATTTGCTTCTCTCCATACTTGTATTAAATTTTCTGCACTTGACATTGCATCTTTTGTTATTGTAGCTTTAGCCAAATATGTTTCAATATTTTCTGCATAATCTACTACTTCAAAAAAGGCCATATTATATTTGTTCTTTTTTACATTTTCATATTCTTTATAATTTCTGTATGCTAAAACACTCGCACATATTGCAATTACTGCTATTAATACTGTGACTGTTAGCAAATGTTTTTCTTTAAATTCTTTACAATTCATATTAATCTCCTATTTTATTTATTTAATTTTAGTTTGTAATATTTTTCAAAAAATATTACATTTTTTCAAATTTTTTTGTTTTTAAAATTATTGATATATTTTTATATATATGATAGAATTTACACAAATAAAAAGCTTGATATATAAATAATCAAGCTATATCTAGAGGTATACATTATGAAAA
>CAJKDR010000165.1 GCA_905198755.1 uncultured Clostridiaceae bacterium | reverse complement strand
ATTAATATCAATATCTATATTTTTAATAATATTCCTTTTAAGAACAATAATAACATATGGGGTATTGAAAGTATTTAACTGGAAAAAAACTAAAAAAGAAATAAAACAAATAGCTTTATATGATTCAATAAAAAAATTTATAACACTTTTAGGACTTTACATAGCAATTAAAAATTTAGGTGTTGACGAAAAGTATATGACAACAATTAAGTTAGGATTTAAGATATTAACAATTCTTATATTCACAATAGGAACTGCAAATTCAATAACAGCAGAAACCTCTTTCTTAAAAAAGATTCAAGATAGAATGAAAGGCGAAAATACAGATGGAATGCTTAATGTTATTGCAAAAGGAATTAAGTTTGTTATATATCTAATAGGTGGATTTTTAATTATTACAGAATTAGGATATAACTTAAATGGGTTGGCAGCAGGACTAGGAATAGGAACTGTAGTAGTAACATTGGCAGCACAAGATACTGCAAAAAACTTATTTAGCAGTTTAACAATTGCAATGGATAAACCATTTGTAGTAGGAGACTGGATAAAAGTAGCTGGATATGAAGGAAAAGTAGAAGCCATTACATTTAAGAGCACAAGAATAAGAACAGTAGAAAATACAATAGCAAATGTGCCAAATTCTCTTATATCTTCAGATACACTAGTAAATGAAACTAAAAGAAAAAGGAGAAGATATTCAACAGAATTAGTATTTTCTTTTGAAACATCATTAGATAAATTAAAAGATGTAGTAGCAAAAATAGATTTCATGTTAAAACATGATGATGATGTAATACCAAACTCTGTAAATGTAAAATTTGTAAAAATAGATGACAATGGATATAAAGTATTAGTATATTGCTTTACTAATACAGCAGAATATTTAAGATATCTAAAACAAGCAGAATATATTAATTATCAAATAATGAAAATTATTAATAAAGAACATGTAGAGCTTGCATATCCATCAAGTACGGTATATTTAAAAAAGGAAGAAGAACAAAAGCGGACATTAATAACATCTGCACATATAAAAACATTTTAAAGTCCGCGTCTTTGTTCGTGTGCGAAATTTGCAGAGCAAATTTCTGTGCAAAGTATTTTTATTATAGGAAGTTTGGAGAACTTTCCTATAATAGAATAAACGAGGAAAACTATTTTTCCTCATCTCATATGTTCCTATAGCTCAGCAGGATAGAGTAGTCGCCTCCTAAGCGACAGATGGGGGTTCGAGTCCCTCTGGGAACACCAAAATAATTTATAAAATTAATAATGAAGAGTAAATGATGAATAATATTAACGAAAAGTACATGAAAGAAGCTTTAAAAGAAGCACAAAAAGCATATAAAAAATTAGAAGTTCCTGTAGGAGCAATTATTGTTAAAGATGGCAAAATTGTTGCTAGGGCACATAATTTGAAGGAAACAAAAAATGATACTACAAAACATGCTGAGATATTAGCAATAGAAAAAGCTAGCAAAAAACTTAGTAATTGGAGACTAATAGACTGCGAGATGTATGTTACATTAGAACCATGTCCAATGTGTGCAGGAGCAATTGTAAATTCTAGAATTAAAAAAGTTAATATAGGAGCAATGGATGAAAAAACAGGAGCATGCGGTTCAAAATTAAACTTATTACAAGATTTTAATTTTGATACAAAAGTTGATATGAAAAGCGGAATTCTAGAAAATGAATGTAGGGAACTATTACAAAAATTTTTTGTTGCACTAAGAAAATTAAAAAATAATTAGGAGATATTATGGAAGAGAATTCTATATT
>CAJKDR010000164.1 GCA_905198755.1 uncultured Clostridiaceae bacterium | reverse complement strand
AATAATTATATTTTTACATTATATGGTAGTTATGGTGTTAGATTTCATAGTATTTTTTGTGAACCTGGACATGTAGGGATGATAATTTCTTTTTTACTCTATTTCCTAAAATATGATATGCGTAATAAATATGTCATTCTGTTGATTATTAACCTATTATTTACATTGTCATTAGCAGGGTATTTGTTGTTGTTATTCGGATGGCTTATAAACTATATTACGGACTTTAGTGCAAAAAAAATGCTTTTAATAATAATTGTTGGATTCTCTTTGTATTATTCTTATGTATTATTGGTTGATATTTTATCTAGTGATAATATAATATATGAATATGTACTAAAAAGATTGGTTTATGATGAAGATGCTGGTACTATTAAAGGTGATAATAGAGTCTCTCAATATTTAACAGATTATATTGAAAATAATCTTAGTTTGTATGAATATCTTTTAGGATTGTCACATGATAAATTTGATAAATTGATTGCAATGTATGGTGGTGGTAGCGGATATAAAATGTATTTAATAGAGTTTGGTATGTTGTCAATTGTTTTTGTTTTCTTCTTTTATTTCTATATGTTGTATCTGTTTAAAGAGAATAGGTATTTTATGATTGGAGCATTTTTATTGTTTGTGATTGCATTTATTCAACGCTCATATCCTTTTTGGATATCTGAAATGTTTATATTTATGTTAGGTCCTTCTTATATATTAGTAAATAATCAATCCAAAATAGATGGAAAAAGTTAATATTTTGTATTCTATAATTATCCCTCATTATAATGTACCAGAACTTTTGCAACGTTGTTTAAATTCGATTCCAAATTTGCCCTCATTTCAAATTATTATAGTGGATGATTGTAGTGATGGTAAAATTGTTGATTTTAGGTGCTTCCCAGGGATGGAAAGAGAAAATGTAAAATGTATTTTTCTTAAAGAAAAACATGGAGCAGGTTTTGCTAGGAACTTAGGTCTTCGGTATGCTTGCGGTAAATGGGTGTTATTTGCAGATGCAGATGATTTTTTTCATAAAGATTTTTATAATATAATATCGGCATATGAAAAATCATCTTACGAAGTTGTGTACTTTGATTCTTATTCTGTGTTTTCTGATACATTAGTAAAAACATATAATAGGGAAGATATTTTTAAAAAATATGTTGATACAAAAGATGAAAATGTCTTGCGATTCATGTCTCATTCAGTTTGGGGTAAAATGTTTTTAAAGAATTTTCTTGATGAAAAAAACATTTTGTGTGATGAAACTCCTGCATCTAATGATGTCCTATTTTCGGGATTGGCAGGTCTATATGCAACAAAGTTGAAAATAGATAAAAGAGTTTTGTATTGTTGTACTATACGTTCTGGTTCTATTTGTACCCAAATAAATATTTCTAATATTGAGGCGAGAATATTTGTTGCACGTAAATTCAATTTAATACTGAAGGATAATTATATTGATGCTAAATATTGGATGAATCTTATTGGCCCTATACTAAGTTTGATGAGAATTAAGAGGAGAATTGGAAGCACTTTGTTATTGGACTATTTTATGCATACACAATGGATACGAATTTATTATGATTTATGTGACTCGGGAAGTCGCTTTATAAAGCGACTTTGGGGAGTTAATAAGGATAAAGATATGAGAAAATTGCAAAAAGAGATGCGTTTATGAGTCGAATTATAATTATAGAAAATTCCGGTAAGGTAAATTTTGGTGGAGGTCAAAAAATAACTTTACAAGTAGCTGAGATTTTGAGTAAAACTTGTGAACTTGTATTTGTAGATTTTGCAA
>CAJKDR010000163.1 GCA_905198755.1 uncultured Clostridiaceae bacterium | reverse complement strand
CAGATGTTTTAGACCGTGAAGCATTAGAGAAGATCTTTGATGCAGAAGATATTGACTCTGTGATCAACTTTGCAGGATTAAAAGCAGTTGGAGAATCTGTACAGAAACCATTAGAATATTATCATAACAATATAACAGGAACATTAATATTATTAGAATTAATGAAAAAATATAATTGTAAAAAAATAATATTTAGTTCATCAGCAACTGTTTATGGAACACCTAAAACAGTTCCTATAAAGGAAGATTTTCCATTATCTACAACTAATCCATATGGTAGTACAAAATTAATGATTGAACAAATATTAAAAGACGTATGTATAGCAGATAAAGAATTTTGTGCAATTTTATTAAGATATTTCAATCCAATAGGAGCTCACAAAAGTGGATTGCTTGGAGAATCTCCAAATGGAATACCAAATAATTTAATGCCATATATAAATCAAGTTGCATTAGGAAAACTTGATCATCTAAATGTATTCGGAAATGATTATCCTACAGTTGATGGAACAGGAGTAAGAGATTATATACATGTAGTTGATTTAGCTAAAGGACATGTTAAGGCATTGAAAAAAGCTAGAGAAATAACAGGAGCAGAAGCCTATAATTTAGGAACAGGAAAAGGATATTCTGTATTAGAAATAGTAAAAGCATTTGAAGATGCTAATAATATAAAAATTAAGTATGAAATAACTGCTAGAAGAGCGGGAGATATAGCAGAATGTTATGCAGATCCAAGCAAAGCAAAACAAGAATTAGACTGGGAAGCAACAAAAAATCTAGAAGAAATGTGTAAAGATTCATGGAATTTTACAACACAAAATAAATAAGAAACATAGGAGCGTTTATTAAATGAATTTAGCAAATAAACTAACACTATTTAGAATATTTTTAGTAATAATTATGGTAATAGTAGCATATGTACCAATAAATGGTACAATACTTAACATAGGAATTGATATGTGGATATTAAATATAATATTCATAATAGCATCTATTACAGATAAATTAGATGGCAACATAGCAAGAAAAAGAAATCAAATAACAGAGTTTGGAAAATTTTTAGATCCAATAGCAGATAAAATATTAGTTTTAGCAGCAATGCTTATTTTAGTAGAAGACAATAGATTACCTGCAATTATTCCTATAATAGTATTATTTAGAGAATTTATTGTTTCAGGATATAGATTAGTTGCTGTAGAAAAAGGCGGTAAGGTAATTGCAGCATCTGTATGGGGAAAATTAAAAACAGTAACACAAATGCTTGCATTAATATTAGCTTTTGTTGATCAAAATGGATTTGCACAATGCTTTGTAGGTGGACTAACAGGATTTGCATGGTGGTATAACTTTATTACAACAATATTAATGAGTGTATCAGTGGTTGCAGCTGTACTATCAGGTATAGATTATATAGCTAAAGGAAAAGACTTATTTAAAGAAGAGGTAAAAACAGATGGAAAAAAATAAAGCTAAAGAGGAAATATTAAAATTAAGAAAACAATTAGAGATATGGGCCAATAAATATTATGATGAAGACAATCCAGAAGTATCTGATTATGAATATGATATGACAATGAATAAATTAAAAGCCCTAGAAAAAGAATTTCCGGATTTAGTTACAAAAGATTCTTTAACGCAAAAAGTTGGTGGACATGTAAAAGAAGGGTTCGAAAAGGTTGAACACGAAGTTCCATTACAAAGTTTGCAAGATATATTTTCTTTTGGTGAGTTAGAAGAATTTAAAGAAAGAGTGTATAAAGCAGCAAAAGAAAACAATATCAAAGAAGAGGATG
>CAJKDR010000162.1 GCA_905198755.1 uncultured Clostridiaceae bacterium | reverse complement strand
ATATTAAGTAGCAAACATATCTTGGTATCAGAATGCAAAATGTTATCATCATAAATAAATGAATTATGAGTTATCACGGTTGTTCTTTTATATTTATCTATAGTATATTTAGAATAAGTATATAAACATTTTCTACGTAATTCATTTATTTGTGAAATGTGAGGAATGTGTATATTGTTATCTAAATTTATTTTTATATTTTTAAAATAGAATGGGGTATTGGCAGTTTTATTTAATTGAGTTTCTAATCGTTCTTTTGAAACGGGAGAATTTACTGCAATATCTGGAGTCTCTTCACTTTCACAACAAAATTCAATACCATTGTTATCAAAAACTCTAAGTTTAATTGGCTCATCTAAATGAACATCTAAAACACAGCTAAGCGGAGCTTTTTTAAACTCTTTAGAATAACTATTTAAGGCAGAAGATGATAAGTCTTTACTAGCTATTTTAAAAATTTTATCTGAAATGTTTATCTTTCCTTTCATTCTACCAATAGTAATTTTGTCGCCAATATTTGGAGATTCTACATTTTGTTTATTTATCATTAATTCTGAAACTCTGTATGTCGTAGGTTCGTTTTCAAATGTAATAGTATCACCAACTTTTAAATTAGCATCAAGAGTTAAAGTAATATGCCCAGTGTTTGAATTATAATTAGAAACATTACCAATATATATTCCCATATTATTAGGCTTTTCTTTAAAAATCAAATCGCTATTAGGAGAATTTTTTAAATGGCCATTAGAAAATCCACCACGGTTAAATACTTGTAATAAATTTATAATATCTTCTTTTTCAACAAAATAATTATCTTCGCTATAATACATATCAATATATTTTCTATATGTCTTGGTAACTATAGCAACATATTCAGCAGATTTCATTCTTCCTTCAATTTTTAAAGAATCGATATTAGTATCTAAAAGTTCAGGAAGAGTAGTTAATGAACACAAGTCTTTTGGACTTAATAAATAACCTTTATCAATAGTAGTGTCATTCTCTAATAATTCGTAAGGAAGCCTGCAACCTTGAGCACACTTACCACGATTTCCAGAACGACCACCAATAAGACTTGAGTATAAACATTGACCAGAATAAGAAATACACAAAGCACCATGCCCAAATACTTCAATTTCACATGAAACATTTGATTTAATATAATCAATCTCAGAAAGTGAAAGTTCACGAGAAAGAACTATTCTCTTAAATCCTAATTTTTCTAAATATTTAGCACCTACTAAATTATGGCAAGTCATTTGTGTACTTGCATGTACAGGCAAGTTGGAAAAGTTTTTAATTAAATAGCAGGCAAGTCCCAAATCTTGAACAATTATTGCATCTATACCAAATTCATATGCTGATTTAGCTAAAGAAACAGCATCTTCAAATTCATCATTTTTTATTAATGTGTTTAAAGCCAAATGGACTTGGACATTTCTTAAATGTGCATAGTCAATTGCTTCTTCTAATTCTGAAAGAGAGAAGTTAGTAGCACTACTTCTTGCACTAAAAACAGAAGCACCTAAATATACTGCATCTGCACCGTTTTGAACAGCAGCTTTCAAACAATCAAAATTTCCAACTGGAACTAATAATTCAATTTTTTTCATAATTTAATTCTCCAATATTTTTTACTCATAATATTATAACATGTTTTAACAAAATTGTAACACTAATGTTAGAAAAAACATAGTATAAAATATAAATAAATATAAGGAGGAAAATAAAATGCAAGAAGAAGTAAAAAACAATAACTATGGACCTTTAAGCGGATTATTTAGAAGCTGTGGTTGTGGATGTGGCAACAATGATAGTACAATATTATTTTTCTTAATAGTATTTTTATTATTATTCACAAATTTTGGATG
>CAJKDR010000161.1 GCA_905198755.1 uncultured Clostridiaceae bacterium | reverse complement strand
AGTAAATATCTACTTTTCACTCCATGTCGCCTTCTAAAATATGAGTACCTTATATTGTAGATATTTCGCCACCTCTATTTTTCTAGAGGTGGTCTTTTTTATTCTATAATTTTTACAATTTGTTGCTCTAATTCTTTTATTTTATTATTTAAATCTATTATTTCATCGTCCTTTACATTTTCTGAAAGTTTTTCATTTTTCACTATGTCTGCCATATCTTCTACTTCTTCTTTTAATGTATTTATTCTTTCCAATACTTCTAATCTTATTGGTCTATATTTCTTTGGTAACTCATATGTTTTTTCAACTGTCAAACTTTCATCTAGTGTATAAGTTTCCCCAAATGATGGTATTGTAACTGGTATTTCTGTATTTTCTTCTAATTTGTCTTTTAATACTTCTTGACCTTCTTCTTCTCCATGGACTAAAAATATATGTTTTGGCTTTGTATAGAATGAGTATACAAAGTTTAATAACCCTTCTTGGTCTGCATGTCCTGAATATCCTTCTATATATTCAATTCTTGCATTTACTGAAAATTCTTCTCCGAATATTCTTACTTTCTTTTCTCCATCAACTATTTTTCTTCCCAAAGTTCCAGGGGCTTGATAGCCAACAAATAGTATTGTTGAATTTGGATTCCATATATTATGTTTTAAATGATGTTTTATTCTTCCCACTTCACACATACCACTTGCAGACAATATTATTGCTGGCTCATTGCTTTCATTTAATGCTTTTGATTCTTCTACTGTTTGTGTGAACTTTAGTCCTGGAAATTCAAGTGGATTATCACCTTTTTCCATTGCTTCTTTCACATCATCATCAAATAAATCTGTATTTTTTCTAAATATTTCTGTTGCAGATACAGCAAGCGGACTATCAACATATACAGGGGCTTTCATCAATTTTTCATATTTTTTCATAAATTCTTCATCTGATGTGTTTTCTTTAATTTTGTTTAATTCATATAGTATTTCTTGTGTTCTTCCTACTGCAAATGTTGGTATAACAACCGTACCATTTCTTTCTAATGTTTCATATACTACATCTAAGAAGATTTTTGCTTTATCATCATTTCTAATGTGTAATCTATTTCCATATGTTGATTCCATTACTAAATAATCTGCTGACTCTATCATTGTTGGAGAAGCTAAAAGTGGTATATCATTATTTCCTAAATCTCCTGTAAATACTGCTTTTGTCTCTTTTCCATTTTCATTTACCCAAATTTCTATAATACTTGAACCCAACATATGTCCCGCATCATTAAATCTTACTTTAATATTATCTGTTATATCTATAATTTCATCATATTTTACTGGTTTAAATATCTCTAAACAATCTAATGCATCTTGAGCTACATACATTGGTTCCAAAGGTTTTTGACCTTTTCTAATTCTTTTTTTATTTTTCCATTCTGACTCCATTTCTTGAATATGTCCACTATCAGGTAACATTATACTACACAAATCACATGTAGCTTTATGTGCATATATTGGTTTTCTATAACCTTGCTTATATAGCTTAGGTATTCTTCCTGAGTGATCGATATGTGCATGAGTAAGAAGCATAAAATCTATTTCATCTATATTGAATAAGAAATCATCATAATTCTTTTCTTCTAAGTCGCTTCTGCCTTGGTACATTCCGCAATCGACTAAAAATTTAGTTCCATCTTCTGTTTCTACTAAAAAGTTAGATCCTGTTACAGTTTTTGTTGCTCCTAAAAAAGTTATTTTCATATATTCCCTCCTTAGAAAAGTTTTACTTTTCTTTTTAATTTTATTTTATCTTTTTTATTAAATTGTAATTGTATATCCTTACTTTCCTCTAATGTATCTTTTTCGTCATAAATATTTAAATTATATTTATTTTCTTCAATTTTAAAT
>CAJKDR010000160.1 GCA_905198755.1 uncultured Clostridiaceae bacterium | reverse complement strand
TGTTCGCCATATGAAATTTATGTATGTAATATATGTGGTGAAAATTATTGGGGAGGTAACTGTTCGCACAGTGAAGGAGCATGGTATGATGAAGGATATTGTGAACTTGATAAATTAACAATATGTAATATCTGTGGAAATAATTATTTCGACCCTGATGGTGCGTGTTCACATTGGGAAGGTGAAATGTATGGACAGGTGGAATGTACAACAACTACAATATGTAATATTTGTGGGAATAATTATTATGATATTGATGGTGCCTGTTCACATTGGAAGGGTAATTATTACGGAGGTACAGTATGTGAGTATAATTATTTGAAAATATGCAACTTGTGTGGTAATAATTATAATGACCCTAGTGCATGTGGACACTGGGAAGGGCAGAGTTATGGAGACGAAGAGTGTAATCCTACAGATAAAATGATGTGTAATATATGTAATGACTGGTACATGAATTGTTGCCATATAGTTGGACGTGAGTATAAGAATATAGCATATTATTTTTATATCATTTTTTAATTTTTGTGTCAATGTTTTCTTCTATTATGTATTTTAGATTTGATAACGCTTCACCTTTGTTGTACATTTCTTCAAATTCTTTTTTGCTTACCCATTTTTTATCTTTTACTTCTCCATCTGTAAATTTTATTTTGTTTATTATTCCTTCATCTTTTATTACATAGTATGCAAATAAGAAATCTTGAAAGTTTTTGTCTCTTCTTTCTTTTTTTATTAATTTTAATTCTTCTTTTTTTAGTTTTATTCCTATTTCTTCTGCTGTTTCTCTTAATGCTGCATCTATTGGTTCTTCATCTTTTAATACAGATCCTCCTGTACATTCCCATTTTAGTGGATCTTTTTGTTTTGTTTCTGCTCTTTGTGTTAACAGTATTTTTCCTTGCTTTGTTATTATCCAAATATGCACAACTAAATGATATTCATTTTCTTTTAGTTTATATTCTCCTCTTATACAAGTTTTTCCTGTTTTTTTCATATCTTTGTTATAGATATCCCACATTTCTTCCATTTTATTCCTCTTTCTTTGTTAATAGTAAGATTAACATTGGGTTTGAAAATATTATCGGTAGTGCATATCTTAAATAATTGTTTATTGGTGATGCTAGGCAAACTAGAAATGTTACTATACTTGGCATTAATACTAATATATTTTTATATTTCTTTTTGCATACTGAATATATAATCATAAATATTAATATCCATGCATTAAATCCTACATTTACTAGTAACTCTATAATTGGTATTTCTTGAAATTTTTTTGCATATTTTACTAAGTTTGCCCTTATTTTTCCCAAATGATTATTATATGAATAATTAATAAAATTTTCTCTATAATTCATATAACCAAAGTTAGCTATTATTTTTAATATAGGATTATTTAAATCTTCATAGTGTATATAGTATTCTGTTTTTTGTGGATATATATACCCATAAGTATTACTTATAAATGCTTCTACATATACATCAGGGTGTTTTAAAAATTGTTTAAACCATACTTCAAAATATTCTTTTAACTCTTCTTTTGTTGCTTGCTTTTTGTATTTAGACTTTATTGGATCTGCATTTTCTGGCTTATATTCTTTTTTTAACTTATCATATATTAATACTTTATTTATTGTTTCTCTTTCTTCTTCTGTTACATCTTTTTCATAATATTTTATATATCTTGCTGTTTGCTGAAATGGTATTGATAACGCTTCTCTAATACTTCCATTTGTTATCTTAAAGTGTGGAAGTAATATATTTATATAAGTTGTATATAATAATATAATTGCTATTATTGATATCAAAACTTTTTTAAAATTTATTTTGCTGTATGGTAACATTGCTAATAATGTTAGTACTACAACATATATTCCATTATTTCTCATTAAGCAAATAAATATCATTAGTATTATTAATCTTATTATTTGCAT
>CAJKDR010000159.1 GCA_905198755.1 uncultured Clostridiaceae bacterium | reverse complement strand
TGGCGGTGGTCATTTATCAGCTGCTAAGTCTATTAAAGAATATATAGAGAATAATTATCTTGATACAAAAATTGAGATGATTGATTGCGTTGAATATATAAATAAAGTTTTAAATAAAGTTACTACAAAAGCTTATGAGGAATTTGCAAAAAAAGCTCCTGAAGTATGGGGATTCATTTATAAAAAATCTGAAAAAGGTTTAGTTTCTAAATTATCAAATGATTCAAATAAACTTATGGCAATTAAATTAAAAAATCTGTTACAAGATTTTGACCCTGATTATGTTATATCTACACACCCTTTCAGTAGTCAGATGTGTGCTTATTTAAAAAAGAAAGAAAAAGTAAATTTTAAATTAGCGACAATAATGACTGATTTTGCACCACATGATCAATGGTTGTTATATCCAGAATATGTTGATTATTTTTTTGTTGCTCACTCTAAAATGAAACAACAATTAATTCAAAAAGGAATTAGTGCAAATAAAATATATACTACTGGAATACCTCTTTCCAATAGATTTTTAAAAACTTACAATAAGGATGATATATTAAAAGAATTTGGACTAGTCAAAGATAAAAAAATAGTTTTATTTTTCGCTGGTGGCGAATTTGGTCTTGGAAAGAGTACAACTACAGAAGTATTAAAGACTTTTGCTGAAGATTTCAACGATTTACAAATAGTTGCTATTGCAGGCAGAAATGAAAGTATGAAGAAAAAGTTTGAAGATATAGTTAACTCTTCAGGCAGGCAAGATTCTATTAAAGTTCTTGATTATACAAATAAAGTTCCAGAACTAATGAGTATATCTGATTTAGTTGTAACTAAACCAGGTGGTCTCACAACTACTGAAAGTTTGGCTTCTAATTTGCCTATTGTAATAATTAATCCTATTCCTGGTCAAGAAGAAGAAAATGCCAGTTTTTTAGAAAATAACGGTGTTGGTATTTGGATAAAAAAACAGGATAATATAAAAGAAAGATTAGAAAGTATATTAAAAAATCCTAAAAAATTAGATGAAATGAAACATCACACTAGAGAACTTTCTAAACCAAACTCAACTGAAAACATATGTAAAACTATATTAAATAGCTAACTATAATAAAGCGTAGCAACTCCGCTCGGGCGGACGACCCTACATAAAATAATTTGTTATAATTTTCTATTATATAATAACACCACCACTCATATTATATATGGGGGTGGTGTTATGTCTTGTTTATCTGATAAATCTGGTTGTGAACTCGTATATCTTGCTAGTAGCTTTGCTATTGCATTATCTCAAGGTTTAAGCTGTGAAGAGGTAGGTGTTTTGGCTGCATTTTTAACATCTGTTGGTGATAATTTAGCTATAATTGCCACTCAATGTGTTGAAAATGATCCCGATAGTTAGAGTTCTCTTCTTCCTTCCAGAGCTTTTGATAATGTTATTTCGTCTGTATATTCTAAGTCTCCTCCTATAGGTATTCCATGTGCAATTCTTGTTATTTTTACGCCTAATGGTTTTAATAACTTAGAAATATACATAGCTGTTGCTTCCCCTTCTACTCTAGGATTTGTAGCAATAATTACTTCTTTTATTTCCGGTGTTATTCTTGCTAATAATTCCTTCAATTTTATATCATCTGGTCCTACACCATTCATTGGTGATATTGAACCATGTAACACATGATATACTCCTTTATATTCGTGTGTTCTTTCTATTGCTATTATATCTCTTACATCTTCTACAACACATATTACATTTTCATCCCTTTTAGGATTACTACATATTGTGCATGGATCTGTATCGGAGATATTATAGCATTTTGAACAATATTTTAAGTTTTTCTTAGCGTTTTGAATTGAGTTTATAAACTCATTTGTTTCTTCTTCTGAACAATTTAAAATATGAAATGCCAACCTTGCAGCTGTTTTATGTCCAATACTTGGCAGCCTTTCAAAACTTTCTATTAATTTTTCTATTGATGGTGAATAATATGACATACATTTCTCCTATTATGTTATTATATTAGA
>CAJKDR010000158.1 GCA_905198755.1 uncultured Clostridiaceae bacterium | reverse complement strand
TATGATATAGAATTGGCAGCATATATATTAAATCCAACAGAAAGTAAATATAATTTAGAAAAATTAGCTATAGATTATCTAAAATTAGATATAAATGAATATAATAAAAAAGAAGAAAAACAAATTAACCTATTTGAAGCACAAGAAAATAAAGCAGAAAATGAAATAGAAAAAAACTGTATGTATGTATATACAATTTATAATGTATATGAAAAAACAATGGAAAAATTAAAGGAAACAAATCAACTAGATTTATTTAATAATATAGAAATGCCACTAGTGAAAGTGTTGGCAGATATGCAATATATTGGAATATATGTTGATAAAAACGAACTTGTTGAATTTGGAAATACATTAAAAAATGAAATAGAAAAATTAACAGGTGAAATATATAAATTAGCAGGAGAAGAATTTAATATTAATTCAACAAAACAACTTGGAATAATACTTTTTGAAAAAATGAAATTGCCTGTTGTAAAGAAAACGAAGAGTGGATATTCTACAGATGTTGAAGTTTTAGAAAAATTAAAAAACGAAAATGAAATTGTATCTAAAATATTAGATTATAGGCAATTAGTGAAGTTAAATTCAACATATGTAGAAGGCTTAATTCCATATATAAATGATAAAGATAATAGAATACATTCATATTTTCATCAAACAGTTACAGCAACAGGAAGAATAAGTAGTTCTGAACCAAATTTGCAAAATATACCAACGAGATTTGATTTAGGTAAACAAATAAGAAAAGTATTTAAACCAAAAGAAGGATATGTATTTGTTGATGCAGATTATTCACAAATAGAACTTAGAGTTCTTGCGCATATTGCAGATGATGAACATATGATAGAAGCATTTAATAATAATGAAGATATTCATAGACAAACAGCTTCTAAAGTTTTTGATATACCAATGGAAGAAGTAACAAGTAAACAAAGGTCAGATGCAAAAGCAGTAAACTTTGGAATAGTGTATGGAATAAGTGACTTTGGCTTGGGAGAACAATTAGGAATTTCAAGAAAACAGGCTAAATTATATATAGAACAATATTTAGATAAATATCAAAAAATAAAAGAATTTATGGAAAGCATAAAAGAGTCAGCAAAAAAAGAGGGGTATGTTGAAACATTATTTAACAGAAGAAGATATATACCAGAGATGAATTCAAACAATTATATGGTAAGACAGTTTGGCGCAAGAGTAGCGATGAATACACCAATTCAAGGAACAGCAGCCGATATAATGAAAATTGCTATGATAAAATTATTTAATGAATTAAAAGAAAGAAAATTAGAATCAAACATCTTATTACAAATTCATGATGAATTATTACTAGAAGTAAAAAAAGAAGAAAAAGACGAAGTTGAAAAATTACTAAAAGATTCTATGGAAGGCGCAATGCAACTTAAAGTACCATTAAAAGTTGAATTATCAGAAGCTGATAATTGGTATGAAGCAAAATAGGAGAGAAAATTGAAAAAAATTATAAAATTAATTATTTTATTAATTGTTATTGCATTGATATTAGGAGCTTATAAATGTTTTAATATAGAAGAAAAAATATTAAGGTATGTGTATCCTAAAAAATATTCTGAATATGTATACAAATATTCAGAAGAGTTAGGTATAGATCCGCTATTAACACTTTCAATAATAAAAACAGAAAGTAATTTTAAAGAAAACACAGTTTCAAGAAGTGGAGCTATAGGATTAATGCAATTAATGGATAATACAGCAAAAGAACAAGCAAAAAAATTAAATATAGAATATCAAAAAGAAACACTTTATGAACCAGAAAAAAATATACAAATAGGGTTAACATACTTCAAGAATTTGTTGGATCAATTTAATGAAAATTATATATTAGCGTTTGCAGCATATAATGCAGGAATTGGGAACGTAAAAACCTGGATACTAGAAGGAAAAATAAAAAGCGATGGAAGTGACTATGAGAATATTCCGTTTCCAGAAACGAATATGTATGTTAGAAAAGTTGTAAGAAATTATAAAATATATAAAGAATT
>CAJKDR010000157.1 GCA_905198755.1 uncultured Clostridiaceae bacterium | reverse complement strand
AACCCTGGACAAATAGATTAAGAGTCTACTGCTCTACCAACTGAGCTAAAGGCGCGTTCTCTTGAACACAACGAGAATTATAGCGTATCATCCTCTTCTTGTCAACAATTTTTTTAATATTTTTTCACATTTTTTTCACATTTCTATTGTATTATAGTTACGATTTAGGTTATATTAATATTATAAATAGGAGGAAAATTATGGAGGAAAATAAAGAAAAAAAATTTAGTGAACCTACATATACAAGTGTATCTTCAAATAATAAGAAGTCTAACACTTCTTTTGTAAAGAATGCTTTTGTACCATTTTTATGTGGTGGCCTTGCTTCTGTTTTAGTTATTGGAGTGTGTTTCGGTGTTCCAGGTATAAGAAGTAAAATTTTAAGTAATACTACTAAGAGCAATGGGCTTTCTATTACTAGTGGTACTGTTGCTAATACTGTATCAAATACAGATTATTCTAATACTTCTATAGCTGTTGCAAATAAAATATTACCTTCAATTGTAGGAATCTCTGTTGAATACACTGTAAATTCAATGTTTGGTCAAAGTTCTACTGCTGAAGCTTCTGGATCTGGTATTATTATTAGTGAAGATGGATATATTTTAACAAATAACCATGTTATAAACAGTTCTTCTTCTAGTAATAATTCTTATTACCAAATTACCGAAGCTAATAATTTGAAAGTCACTTTGTATAATGACGATACTGAATATGATGCAAAAGTTGTTGGAAGTGATTCTCAAACTGATTTAGCTGTTATAAAAATAGAAAAAGCAGGATTAACTGCTGCAGAACTTGGTGATTCTGATTCTGTTCAAGTTGGTGAATTTGCAATGGCTGTTGGAAATCCTTTAGGCTTACAAAGCAGCATCTCTTGCGGTATTATAAGTGCTAAAAACAGAGAAGTAAAAGATTCAGATACTAGAACTACTTATAAAGTAATTCAAACAGATGCTGCAATTAACTCTGGTAATAGCGGTGGTGCTTTAGTTAATGCTGATGGTAAAGTCATTGGTATAAATACTTTAAAACTTTCTGGTACTGGCATTGAAGGAATTGGTTTTGCTATTCCTATAAATTCAACAATTGATGTTTACAAAGAGTTAATTAATAATGGAAAAATATCTAGACCTTATATTGGAATAACTGGTATCGATTTAGATGAAGCTACTGCTAAGAAAAATAATCTTGTCGAAGGTGTTTATGTTAAAAGTATAGAAAACTTTTCTGCAGCTGAAAAAGCTGGAGTTCAAGCAGGTGATGTTATTATTCAAGCTGATGGAACAAACATAAAAACTATGGAAGAATTGAACACAATAAAAAATAAACATTCTGTAGGTGATAAACTAACAATAAAAGTTAATAGAAATGGTAAAGAAAAAGAACTTACTTTAACTTTACAAGAACAACAATAATTTTGAGCAACATCTTAAGATGTTGCTTTTTCATTATATTTTCTTTTTTTGTTCACACAATAGTCATATTTTATTATTATACTATTACTATAGTAAATAAGATAATAATATCTATTTGCTAATAAAACATCCCCTTTTATTTTAAAAAACCAGAAGATTAACTTCTGGTTTTTTTATAATACTAATAAATCTAATTCTGTTGTATAATTTGAGTTTCCATATGGATAAATTATATATAAAGCCTTTCCTTCACCTAAAAAAAATACATTTGTGTTCTCTACTTTATACATGGCATCATCAACATTTCTTAAATACTTACTATATCCTATTTCTTGATATCGTGTCGCAGTTTGTGCAGCTTCTTTTATTGTTGCATTTATTTTATTTTGTACATTTTTTGAATCTAATGCTCTATAATTTAATATTCTATCAATATTTAATATTTCATTTGATGTTAAATTATAGTTATATGTTTTTATAATTGTTCTTTGTGAATTTTCGCCTTCCTTTAATGTAGAATTTATAACTAGAGATAAAATATTATCATTTACATATGCCTTATATTTTACACTATAAATCGTCTCTTTCTCATCTCTCATTGACATTATTTCATTAACCTTATTATAAAATAATGTTATTATTTCTTTATTTA
>CAJKDR010000156.1 GCA_905198755.1 uncultured Clostridiaceae bacterium | reverse complement strand
AGTAGCTCTTTTATATGTAGCAAATCTTC
This sequence comes from uncultured Clostridiaceae bacterium, assembly GCA_905198755.1. GTDB lineage: Bacteria > Bacillota > Clostridia > TANB77 > CAG-508 > HGM13634. Next base: position 2,044 of record CAJKDR010000156.1, on the reverse strand, counting down.
TTGCAAAACCAATTGTTAACGCATTTGGATTTAATTTAGAAACTATTTCATTTATTTCTTCATAACTAATTCCATTTTCTTTCATGTTATTAGTTACATTTTCTTTTACTAATTTTAATAATTTATTTTTTCTTGATTGATGTTCTTCCCATAATCTTTCATTTGGTATATTATCAATTTTTTTCCAAGTTTCTTGGATTTGTATATTATCTTGCCAATATGGAATCAAATATTTATTATATAATTCTTTTAAGTTAGGTGCTAACCATGTGCATGTATGGATACCATTTGTAACATATGTTATTGGTGATTCATTTGCTGCAATTGCTGGCCAAACATCACCAAACAATTCTCTTGATACTGCTCCATGTAATTTACTTACTCCATTTTTCTTTCCTGCTATTTTTAGTGCTAGTATTCCCATATTAAAACCAGAGTCTAATGTATCATTTGGCTTTGTACCCAAGTGTAAAAATGTATCTTTATCAATTCCAAGTTTTGTCCAATATCCTTTGAAGTATTTTTCAACTAATTCCATTGGAAATATATCATTACCAGCTGGTACAGGTGTATGTGTTGTAAATACTGTTTTTGCACTCGTTATATCTCTTGCAATATCGAATGAAACTTTCTTTTCTTTTATTATATTTTTTATTACTTCAAGTAATAAGAATGATGAGTGGCCCTCATTCATATGATATATATTAGGGTCTAATCCTAAAGTTCTTAATAGATTGACTCCACCCATTCCTAAAACAATTTCTTGTTTTATTCTCATTTCTTGGTCTCCACCATAAAGTCTAAGTGTAATATTTCTATAATCTTCATCTGTATTTTCCGGTATATCTGAGTCTAACAAATACAATGTTATTCTTCCAACATTTATTTTCCAAACTTTTAAATATAAATTTTTTCCAGGAAGTTTTAATAATACTTTTAATTCTTCTCCTTTTTCGTCTTTAACTGGATTTATTGGAAGATTCATTAAATCTATATCTTTATAAATACTTTGTTGATTTCCATAACCATCTATTTTTTGATGAAAATATCCATTTTTATATAGTAAACCAACAGCAACTAAAGGAATTCCTAGGTCACTTGCTGATTTTAAGTGATCACCAGATAAAATTCCTAATCCACCTGAGTAAATAGGAATTGTTTCATCTAATCCATATTCTGCTGAAAAATATGCTATTATATCATTTTTATTATTTGGATATTTTTTAGAAAACCAAGTATTTTTACTATTCATATAACCGTCAAAGTCATTAACAATCTTATCATATTGTTTTAATACTTGTTGATTTATAGATGCTTGTTCTAATTTTTCTTGCGATACTAATTTTAAAAACTTTACAGGATTTTTATCTACTCTTTCCCATAAGTCTATATCTATTTCTTTAAAGATTTTTAAAAAGTCTGTATTCCAAGACCACCAAAGGTTATTTGCTATTTCTGAAAGTCTATTAATCCTTTTAGGTAATTGTGGATTAACTGTTATTCTATTAAACATGTACATTTCAAAATTCCTCCTAAGTATCTTATAATTTTATCTTTTTGTATTAACACACTTATTATCTATTAAAACAATAAAAAAGTCAAATGTTTTATAAAAATATTTGACTTTTTATTTCTATTTAATTTGTTGCTCTTCTATAATCTTGTGATTCTTCTTCCAATATGCTTATTCTGCTTTCAAGATTTCTTAATACGATTTTATCATATTCTGTTAAATTATTTAACCTTTCAATTTGGTATTGTCTTTCTTTTGATTCTGTATTTATTTTGCTGTCAACATTTTCTATTGCATTTGAAATATTAATTGAAAATGATTCTAAAACATCAATTGTTTCTGTTACAATTTTATCTTTTGTATTATCTATTTTTTTATCCAAGTATACAAAATTAGAATCAATCTTTTTATTAATCTTGTCGAATTCATTACATGTTGATTTATAATGATTTTTTTCTACTTCTATATAATCATCTAATTTTTTATTTAATCTTTTTAATTCTATTTCCATTGAATCTATTTTACTTACTT
>CAJKDR010000155.1 GCA_905198755.1 uncultured Clostridiaceae bacterium | reverse complement strand
ATATTTATTAAATAAAAAAGAAGCAGTATTTAATATACTACTTCTTGGTGGGCAGTCCTGGATTCGAACCAGGGTACTCCGAAGAGGTCAGATTTACAGTCTGATGGTTTTAACCACTCACCCAACTACCCATATATAAAAAAAATGGTGCGCCCTCTAGGATTCGAACCTAGGACCCACCGGTTATGAGCCGGTTGCTCTGACCAACTGAGCTAAGGGCGCGTAAATAAAAAAATATGGAGCAGGTAGCGGGAATCGAACCCGCGTCATCAGCTTGGAAGGCTGAGGTTCTACCATTGAACTACACCTGCATCTTTTATTGCTCTGACAAGTATAGATTATAAATGTTATATTGAATTTTGTCAATACTTTTTTTGAATTTTTTTCATTTTTTTATTTTTTGTCCATTCAAAAAATAATAGTAACACAAAATCAACATATAATTTATACAACTATATTCTAAAGCCTTCTTGGCAGGCAAAGCCTGCCTAATGTGCCATTATTTCTATTTACACTCTTAATTTATTGTCCATCCATCATTGCTATTTCCACTTAATTGGATGTTAGATTCTAGAGAAACTACAGGACGCACGCGATTGCCGTAACTGCCAGAGCCACCGTAAGAGCCATACGGGCCGTAGTTGCTCACGTAGCTGTACACATAGCGCACATTGAAGCCAGCAATGCGAGAGCCACAGTCAACACAACGAGAAGCGAGCCATTGATATACTGCACTACTTCCTGTTCCATTTGATATTATATCTGACATCTTCTTTCCATCACTTGTTGTTTGTTGTACTTTATCTGCTACAGTATAGTAATAATAAGTATATTCTAAGCTTCTTCCTGTATCATTTCTATTATCTGCACTTATTATTTCTGTTTTTCCTGGCATTACAAATTTTTGATAACTTGATGCTGTTATATTTGTCCAATCTTTTACTAATGTTCCATCTGCCTTTGTTCTTTTATATTGCATATAATCTCCACTTGTTGGAAATCTATATGTGTATATATCCCCATATCCACTATATGTTGTTGGATCATAATTTCCTAATTTGTTTATATCTTCTACATTTAAACTTCTTGCTCCTGTTGCGTGTTCTCCTTTTCCATATAACTCATTACACATATTATTTAATATATCTTCTGCATTTAAATATCCTGTTTCACTTCCTAAGTATAGATTATTACTTATTGGATTATCACTTATTAATTCTAATTCTCCTTTTGCACTTATTCCTAATACTCTCCAACCTACATTTTCTGTTGTGTATGTTTTATCTGTTGTATTTCCACTTTTACTCGCTGTTACTATTGTACTATATCCTGTTCCTTCGTCATAATTCACTATGTCTCCTAATTTTACTGTAATATTTTCTTTTGTAAATGTATCATCTCCATTATCTGTCCATCCTACGGTTGTTGTTGAACCATTTCCTTGTTTTGTTAATGTTATTGTTCCATCTTTTTTTAGTTCATATTCATTATTTGTTTTTGTAAATGTTACGCTCCAATCTTCTCCTTTTGGAGTTACTGTTGCTTCTTCTTCTATTGTTGGTTGTGTTACGTTTTCTTTATTGGCTAGTGCCATTTGATATGCTGCATATCCTGTTGTTATCGCTTCTTTTTCTGCTGCTATCGTGTGTTGTGCTGTTGCATCTTTTGCTTTTGTTATTAGCCCTCCATCCATTACTATTTTTATGCTTACCATTGCTAAAATTAGTAGTACTATTATTGTGATTACTAGTGCTACTAATGTGATACCTTTTTGGGTATTTTTTAATTTTTGTTTCATTCTTTTTCTTCCTTTCTTTTTTTATTTAAAATAACAGCAAGTTCTTTCATAAGCATAATATCATCTATATAGTCTCTGTATTCTTTTAATACATCTTCATCTTCACCACATATAACTTTATATACCTTATCATATGACATTTTTTTGGTAACACGTATAACAGACTTAAAAACATTGCTTTCTATAACATTACCATCTTTGTCAAATAAACACAGAGCGCCCGCCTCCCTTCTCCTCGTTCCCGTTTTCCATACATACCCACTCTTGGGCTCCCC
>CAJKDR010000154.1 GCA_905198755.1 uncultured Clostridiaceae bacterium | reverse complement strand
TTCAACTACTTACCAAAAGTTTAAATAAAACTAGGATTAATGCAATGAATCAAAATAAAGATGATAGTACTAAATTTAAGAGATATTGGAGATTAATTTTGAAATCAAGATTTGATTTGGATACTAGTTGTTGGAAAAAATTTAGATGTTTTAAAAATTTAATGACAGAAATAGATATTGTCGACTATTTATTGAGTAAAGATAAGTTCTTTGAAAATTCATATGATTTATATCAAGATATTTTGTATCATTTACAACATCGAGATTATGAAGGTTTTAGTCAAGTTATTAATCAAAAATATAAAGATATTTCTCAGAGTGTAGACAAACCCTAGATTTTTTCTAAGGGTTTTCTTATGAATAAAATTTTTATAAAACTTTTCAATATTTTTATAAAATTATGTATATTTGATGATAATGTAAGTGGTTTCTTTCCTACATTATCATTTTTTATTGCTATATTTTTCATGTTTTGGGCAGCACAAATAAGCCATGTATAATGTTGATTTTTTTTAACACCTTTATACATAGCGTATCTATATCCATGATTTTGTTTTGAATCTGCAAAACTTCTTTCTACATGTTCTTTTCTTTTTTGATAAAGTTTTTTTCCTTCTTTTGAAAGTCTATTATCCCTAAATAATTCATTCCATTCTTCATGAATATGTCTTCTTACTAATTTTGTTTTATCTAAATTTCTATATGTTTTATATCCATTCTTATCTATTAATCCACAATATTCTAGAACTTCACCGGTTGACTTTTCCACATATATATCTAATTCCTTAACATATTCATATTTGTTCTTTTCTTTTCTTGATTCTGGTGTACCATATCTTCTATATCCAAATACTCCAAATATATTATTATCTATAAAATATTTCTTTATGTTTAAAGTCAAATATCCTGAATCTACTGCATACTTTTTTAATTCAAATCCAAACTTATTTTTTATATATTCTGCTCTTTCTATAAATGGACCAGAATCATGCACATTTCCTTTTGTTACATAAGCATCTACAATAATATTACATTTATCATCTACAGTCCTATGGTCTAAGTACATAAAACCTTTTTCTTTATTATCTCTATGATAATATCCACTTTCTTTATCTGTTGTACTTACTTTTATATGTTTTTCTTCAATTTTATCTTTATATTCAAATGGTTTTCTTCCTTGTTTTATTCTTTCTTCATTTATTTCTTCTTCCAACCATTTCCTTCGTTCTTTTACGACTTCTACAACTTCATCATCATACTTATTTTTATTAGCATTTGCTTTTTTGTGTGTTGAATCTGTATAAAATGTAGTTCCATCTACCAAGTTATATTTTATTGCTTGATTTACAATCTCTATAAATATTTCCTCAAATATATTTGAATCTTTAAATCTTCTTTCATAATTTTTACTGAATGTAGAAAAGTGTGGTGTATCTTGTCCAAACGGAATTCCTAGAAACCATCTGTATTCAGCATCTACTTTTATTTTCTTACATGTTTGCCTCATTGATTTTATTCCATCTAGTGCTTGTATAAATACTATTTTAAATAATACAACTGGATCTATACTTGGTCTTCCATTATTTTCACAATATAGGTATTTTACTTTATCATAAATAAAAGTGAAATCTATATATTTGTCTATCTTACGAAACAAACTGTCTTCTGGGACAATTTCTTCCATTGTAGTCATTAAGATTTCACTTTGAATATTTTTATTTATACTTATCATTTCATCACTTACTTTCTTATTATCTCAACAATATAATTATATCATTTTTACGATAAAAAAGTAAGGCTTGTAAGCTTAAAATTGTTGAGATAATAAGCAACCTTACAAAGTAATTATACAATACTTTAGAAAAAAAGAAAAGAGTATTGAACTTTGTCAACACTCTGACTAACTATTTCTAGTTAGCATTTATTACTTAAACTCGAAAAGTTCGAGTTTCCTATCAGTCTGGAGCGGTTAAGCTACAGCTTACGAACCATAGTGCTCTCCTTCTAAAAATATTATATATGAAATCTTATTAAATTTCAATGGGAGTATTGAAAAAAAAATGGCGAATATTGTATAATATAT
>CAJKDR010000153.1 GCA_905198755.1 uncultured Clostridiaceae bacterium | reverse complement strand
TTTAAAAATAAATTTAGAAGGCTTTTCAGCATCTGTTACACCTAGATGTGAAAAGAGTAATCTAAATGCGTAGTATAAAAGAAAACCAAAAATAAGAGAATTTGCTATTAATAAGATTCCATTTTTAGACGATAAGCCGAAAATAACTTCAAAGTATTTATCATTTAAGATATCATAATCTATGAATGTTAATTCATCTAAAATGGAATATAGATTGTTATCTAAGGAAGAAAAAATTTTTGAGAATATTGTATTTATACTTGAAATTATGATAGAAGTAATATTAGAAGCGTCCAATAAATCACCTCTTTTCTAACCTAATAGTCCTTGGATAGCAGATAAAATTAAATCTAAAAGTAATATAAAAGCATAAGAAAATAGAGATCCTTTAATTAAATTTTTACCTGTCCTAATTTTCTCTTCATCTCCAAAACTAAATTTTCTCATAAAAAGTCCTGTTCCAACAGCGACAGCTGCTGCAGGAGTAGCTAACTTTACAAGCCACGTTTTTATCTTTTCAAAAGCCTTCATAATTGTTGATATAAGTGCTGGATAAGCAGCACCGTAAACTATATTTGAAAATGTAAAATAAAATATTAAAAATACAAAAATAAAATAAAAAATTTTTTTTCTATCCATAAAAACCTCCTTAATTTTTAAAATATGGAATCATTGATAATTTTTGCGGTGGTAAAATTATAGAACCGGTAGAAAGAAAGGCAATTGATGTAAAACATTCTAATGATTGAGTGAAAAAATTTGTATCATAAATAAAATCAAATTGAGAATAAGTATTTATACTTTCTGATAAATTGGAATCAAAGGAACTAAATTTATTTGTAATATAATTAAAATTAGTTTCTTTAGAATTCTCAGAAATGCTTTTAGAATATTTAATCTTTTCTTCTTTTCCTATCTGCTTTTGGGCATCCTCTATTGTATATATATCGTCTGTTCTATACCAAATTTTATTTACTAAATTTTGTGTTATTGCTGTGACAGTATATTTATTGTTTAGAGTATTTAATAAAGAAGTATAACTTTGAGTAGCGATTATATTAATACATTTTGCCTCTCTGCTTTGTGCAAAAAAATCGGCATCAGTAGAAGTAACATATTCATGGTATTCATCACTAATGAAAGCAGAAATTCGGTTATTTTCATTATTTGCTAAATTAATCATAACTTCTGTTTGAAAATCTAATTTTAAATATGCGGCTATTATTTTTGATAGATTTTTATATTCGGAAATATTCATATTTAATACTACAATTTTCCCACTATTTAAGACTTCTTTAAATCCTTTAAATGTTATTTCGTCTTTATTAGGAGAGAAAGTATTTAAGATATCAATATCTGAAATAAATGGACCAGTTATTCTAGTAATTTCAGATTTTAATATTGCAAGAGTTCTATCATCTAATTTAGAATATTCTTTTTCAAAAAAATTAAGGGAAGAAAGAAGATTATAACAATCTAATTTTGAAAATTTTCCAGAAATAAAATTATTTCTCAGGATATTAATTTTTTCAGAATAATAGTTAGGTAAAGTAATTAAATTGTGAATTTCTAAAAAAGTTACGTAGTTATCATTATATAGCCTGCAAAGTTTAATACATTCAGTTAAAATTTGTTCTACTTTATCAAGCCAAAAAGATTCACCATTATTTTGTGAAAAAAGAGTTAGAATAGTTTTTAATCTATTTGCTAATACGATAGGTTTTAAATCTGGTTTATCAAGTGGATTATATTTTATTTCATTTTTTAAATCAATTGTAATTAAATCACTATTGCGCTTATATTTATTACAATATTTTTTTACTTGACTATGATAATTGCCTTTTACATCTAAAATCAACATACTTATTTTTTCTGTGTCATCATTACTTTTAAAACTTATTAACTGTTCTGTAAATGGATACATAGCAGAACTGGTTTTACCAGTACCTATTGTACCAGTGATTAAAATGTTTTGAAAAAGACCTTTTAGAGGTAAAAATACGTTATTATTGGAACTATCTAATCCTATTTTTAAGTTAAAATATGGATCCAAAGTAAAAACATTTTTTTGAGAACTAGATTTGGGATTTTTTCTAAATAAATTTGAATAAAGGACATTAGCTAGTATTAAATAATAAAAAAATGAAATTATA
>CAJKDR010000152.1 GCA_905198755.1 uncultured Clostridiaceae bacterium | reverse complement strand
ATAAAAAAATTTTTTTCATAGCAAACTAATAGTTTCCGTAAGAAAACCCTTGAAACAACTAAATTACAGAGAAAAAAGTTTTGGAAAAACTATTGAAAATAAAAAACTAGTATGCTATATATTATTGTGAAATGTTATCAAAGTATGTTTTATAAATTAAAACATGGACGACATTTTAAATGTCGTCTTTACGATTTTAAAGGAGGAACAACAAGTGAAAACAAAATTAAAAACATTAGCCATATGGTTAATATTAATAGTTATTTTTATTGTGCTATTAACATCAATATTAGATAATGCAAACACAAAAATAAATTATTCTGATTTAATAGCAAAAATGGAATTAGGGGAAGTAAAAGAAATCGAAATAAATGCAGATGGAAAAAAAGCTTATGTGAAATTAGATGGCGATAATGTTCCAAAAGAAGTAAACATTCCAAGCATGGAAAGTTTTATGAATTATGCAAATGATTTATTAAAAGATGGAAAAATTGAATTAACTGAAAAATCTCAATCAATGTTAGTTACAATATTAAGTTTAATTTCGCCATTTGGAATATTAATAGTATTCTTTATATTCTGGTTTATATTAATGAACAATGCAGGAGCACAAGGCGGAGGAGCAAATAAAACGATGTCATTTGGAAGAAGTAAAGCAAGAATGACATCACCAGATGATAAAAATAAAGTTACATTTAAAGACGTTGCTGGAATAGAAGAAGAGAAGGAAGAATTAGAAGAAATTGTAGAATTTTTAAAAAATCCAAAAAAATTCACAGACATGGGAGCAAGAATACCAAAAGGAGTTTTATTAGTAGGTCAACCAGGTACTGGTAAAACATTACTTGCAAAAGCAGTAGCAGGAGAAGCAGGAGTTCCATTCTTTATAATGAGTGGTTCAGACTTTGTAGAAATGTTTGTTGGTGTTGGTGCTTCAAGAGTAAGAGATTTATTTGAACAAGCAAAGAAAAATGCACCCTGCATAATATTTATAGATGAAATAGATGCAGTAGGACGTCAAAGAGGAGCAGGACTTGGAGGAGGACATGATGAAAGAGAACAAACATTAAATCAATTATTAGTAGAAATGGATGGATTTGGAAGTAACGAAGGAGTAATAGTACTTGCAGCAACAAATAGACCAGACGTATTAGATAAAGCTCTTTTAAGACCAGGAAGATTTGATAGACAAATAGTAGTACCAGCACCAGATGTAGTGGCAAGAGAAAAAATATTAGAAGTACATTCAAGAAATAAAAAATTAGCAGATGATGTTGATTTAAAAGTAATAGCAAAAAACACATCTGGATTTTCAGGTGCGGACTTAGAAAATGTTTTAAATGAAGCAGCATTACTAGCAGCAAGAAGAGATTTAGAACAAATAGGAATGAAAGAAATCGAAGATGCTATGGTTAAAGTAACTATGGGACCAGAAAAGAAAACAAGAGTAAGAAGTCAAAAAGAAAACAAGCTAGTTGCATATCATGAAGCAGGTCATGCAGTAGTAAGTAGATTTTTAGAAACACAAGACCCTGTACATCAAATATCTATAGTGCCAAGAGGAATGGCAGGAGGATATACAATGTATAGACCAACAGAAGATAAATCATTTATGTCAAAAACAGAAATGGAAGAAAATATAGTATCATTATTAGGTGGTAGAGTAGCAGAAAAATTAATATTAAACGATATATCTACAGGAGCAAGTAATGATATTGAAAGAGCATCAAAAATAGCAAGAGATATGGTAACTAAATATGGAATGAGCGAAAGAGTAGGATCTATTATGTATGGATCAGGACAAGAAGAAGTATTTTTAGGAAGAGATTTTGCACAATCTAAAAATTACTCAGAAGAAACAGCAGGAATAATAGATGAAGAAACAAAGAAAATTGTAGATACAGCATATCAAAGAGCAGAAACAATACTAACAGAACATATAGACAAATTACATGCAGTAGCAAAAGTATTGTTAGAAAAAGAAAAAATAGATGGCGATGAATTTGATGCCATATTCGCAGAATAGAAAAATTATTTAAAATACATCTCTAATAAAATATAGAGATGTATTTTTATATATTAAGATTTATTAATTTTTATATTATAGAAAATTACAACAATTTGTTTTATGTAGGGGCGGACGACTCTACTGTGTACGCTGTAA
>CAJKDR010000151.1 GCA_905198755.1 uncultured Clostridiaceae bacterium | reverse complement strand
TAGGAATAAATAAAAATCATATAGCTGTTATAGGAGAAAATAGTTATAAATGGTTAACAGTATATTTAACAGTATTAAAGAGTGATAGTGTTTTAGTACCAATAGATAGAGAATTACCAGAAAAAGATATAATAAATATATTAAAAAGTAGCGATAGTGAAGTACTATTTTATGCAGGAAAATATGAAAAATATATAGAAAAATTTAAGAAGAAATTACCAAATATAAAATATTTTATAGGTTTTGATAGAAATGAAAATTTAGAAAATGTACTTTCTTATAAAAAAATAATGGACCTAGGAAAAGAAAGATATGAAGCAGGAGACAAATCTTATGCTAGTATAGAACATAAAGATACTAATATATTAAAATTATTAGTATATACATCAGGAACAACAGGAGATCCAAAAGGCGTAATGCTTACAGAACATAACCTAGTAAGTTGTGTTTATTATGGACTAAAAGTTGCAGAAATAAAAACAAAATGCTTGTCAGTATTACCATATCATCATACTTATGAAGCGGTAGCAGGAATATTAGTAGCATTACATAAACATGCAACAATATGTATAAATGACAGTTTGAAAAATGTATTAAAGAATTTGCAACTATATAAACCAGATTATATCTATTTGGTACCAGCTTTTACAGAAGTATTTTATAAAAATATATGGGGAACAGCTAAGAAAGAAGGAAAAGAAGCAGGATTAAAATTCTTAATAAAATTAAGTAATGTTTTAAGAAAAATGGGAATTGACTTAAGAGGAAAATTATTTAAATCAATCCATTTAGCATTTGGTGGAAACTTAAAAGAAATAATATGTGGTGGTGCCCCAATAAGGCCAGAAATAGGAAAATTTTTTAATGATATAGGAGTAATGTTATTAAATGGATATGGAATAACAGAATGTTCACCATTGGTTAGTGTGAATAGACCTAAATTCAATGACTCTTCAACGGTAGGAGTAATACTTCCATGTTGTGAAGTTAAAATAGAAAATCCAAATGATGAAGGCGATGGAGAAATCTGGGTAAAAGGTGACATAGTCATGATGGGATATTACAAAGATAAAGAAAGAACAGATAAAGTATTAAAAGATGGATGGTTTAATACTGAAGACTATGGAAAAGTAAATGAAAAAGGACAATTAGTAATTAATGGAAGAAAGAAAAACGTAATTGTATTAACAAATGGAAAAAATGTATATCCAGAAGAAATAGAAAATTATATATTAAGAATACCTTATGTTGAAGAAACAATAGTAAAATCTGTAAAAAATGATATAGGACAAGAAGTAGCACTATGTGCAGAAGTATATCTAAACTCAGACAAAGTAAAAGAATTAGAAATAGAAAATGTAGAAGAACAACTAAAAAAGGATATATCAAAAGAAACAAAAGAACTAGCTTCATATAAACATATAACAAAAATAGAAATAAGAAAAACAGAATTTATAAAAACAACAACAAAGAAAATAAAAAGATAAGAAATAATAATAATGACACATGAAAAAATTAAAATATTGACAAAATTAATAATAACTATAATAATATTTCAAGAATAGATTGTAAAAAATATTATTTGTCACTAAAAAATGAAAAGGAGTAAGGATGTTATGAAAAAATCAAATATAGGTTTAATTTGTGTAATTGCAGTAGTTGCTATAATTGCAATTATGATGATTAGTGGATATAATGGAATGGTATCAAAACAGGAGAATGTAGAAAGTGCTTTATCAGATTTAGATGTAATGCTACAAAGAAGAGCTGATTTAATACCGAACTTAGTAAGTACAGTAAAAGGGTATACAAGTCATGAAACTGAAATTATTAATAAAGTAACTGAGGCAAGAACAAAATTGGTAAATGCTAGTAGTGTAGAAGAAAAGTCAAATGCTAATGACGAATTAACAAATTCATTAAATGCATTAATGGTTGTTGTAGAAAACTATCCTGACTTAAAATCATCTCAAAACTTCATACAACTATCAGATGAATTATCAGGCACAGAAAATCGTATTGCAGTAGCAAGAAAAGATTATAATAATGCAGTAAAAACATTAAATACTACGATTAAAAAATTTCCAAATAATTTATTAGCAAGAATGTTTGGATTTGAGCAATCTGTATATTTTGAGGCAAATGAATCAAGTACGGAGGTACCTAATGTTAGCTTTGAATAAAAAGAATATTATTACTAAAA
>CAJKDR010000150.1 GCA_905198755.1 uncultured Clostridiaceae bacterium | reverse complement strand
TCATATAAGAAATAAGAAATATTATAATGAAATGGACGAAGATGGTTATTACGATAACAACGAAGAAAATGAAAATGAAACATCAAACTTTAATGAAAGACCACAAGACAATTTTATAGAAGAACTATATAAAAAAAGAAATAATGGAGAAAAATTAAATAAACAAGATGAAGAAACAATAGAAGACATAGAAAACGAAAATGATAGAATCTTCAACAAACCAAAAAAAGGTGAAACATTAGAATACAGTGAAGATACAGACAAAGAAGATATTGAAGAAGAACAAAAAGATGAACCAGACTTCTTAGAAGAAAGAAAAGAAAAAAGAAAAAAAGGAAAACATTTTTAGAATATAACTAGCGGACATTTATGTCCGCTAGTTATAATAATATTGTGATATAAATAAACTTTATACATGAAAAAATTATTATATCCCAAATATAACGAGGTTTAAAGTGGAATTAATAGGCGAAATAGTCGATATAATATATAAAAATGAAGTTAATAGCTATACAATAGCAAATTTGGAAACAGAAACAGAGGTATTTACAGTTGTAGGGTATTTACCTTTTGTTAATGTTGGGGACAACTTAAAACTGATTGGAAAATTTGTAACACATCAAGAATATGGAAGACAATTTAAAATTGAAACATTTGAAAAGATACTGCCACAAACATTAGATGCATTAGAAAGATATTTAGCAAGCGGGAATATAAAAGGAATAGGACCAGTAACTGCAAATAAAATAATAAGAGAATTCGGAGAAGAAACTATTTCGATATTCAAATTTGAACCAGAAAAATTATCTAAAATAAAAGGAATAACAAAGGAAAAAGCAATTCTAATGGGAACAGAATTTTGCGAAAATTTAGAATTATGGCAAATAGTAGGTTTCTTAGATAAATTTGGTATTCCAGCAAGTTCTGCACAAAGTATATATAAAAAATTAGGAACAGATACAATAAAAAAAATAGAAGAAAATCCATATGTATTAGTAGATTTAGTACGAAACATAGACTTTAAACAAATAGATAAAATGGCACTAGACCTAGGAATGGACTATACAAATCCAGAAAGAATATCAAATGGAATAAAATATAGTTTAACAATTATTACATATAATGGTCATACATGTGTTATAAAACAAAATTTGTTAGAATTTGTTCAAAACCTGTTAAACATTGAAATGGATTTAATAGAAAGTGAACTTTCAAATTTAAGAGCAGAAGAAAAAATAGTTATAGAAAAAAGAGAAGATGACGAATGGATATATTTGTATCCATATTATAAGGCAGAACAAAATGTAGCAGAAAGGTTAGCGATATTAAACAATGCTAAAAATACAAAATATATAGCAAACTTAAATAAAGAATTAAAACAAATACAAAAAAAATCAGATATAGAATTATCAGAAAAACAATTAGAGGCAATAAAAATAATAAATGATAACAATGTTTGTGTAATAACAGGTGGACCAGGAACAGGAAAAACCACTATAATAAAGACTGTGATAGATTTATACAAAGAAAAAGGAAAAAAAGTTGCATTATGTGCACCAACAGGAAGAGCAGCCAAAAGAATGGAAGAAGCAACAGGAAATGAAGCAAAAACGCTACATAGACTATTAGAAATAGGGAAAATACAAGACGAATTAGGAACACAAAACATAGACTATGAAACAGCGCCGATAGATGCAGATGTAATAATAGTAGATGAAATGTCAATGGTAGATATATTCTTAATGAATTACTTAGTAAAAGCAATTTACTTAGGAACAAAATTAGTATTAGTTGGAGATGTGGACCAATTAGCATCAGTAGGACCAGGAAGTGTATTAAAAGACATAATAGATTCAGAAAAATTTGAAACAGTAAGACTAGATAAAATATTCAGACAAGCAGCATTAAGTAAAATAATATTAAATGCACATAACGTAAATAAAGGAGAACAACTAATAACAAAAACAGAAGACAAAAACTTAAAAGAAGATTTCTTTTATATTAATGAATATAATCAAGAAAATAGTTTGATTTCTTATGTCCTTGGCTTTAGTCATGAATACACCAACTCCAAAGAAAAGATTCAACAAGTAGCTGCATTATCTCATAAATATAAAGCACCTGTTTATACGCATTTAAGTGAAACAGAATATGAAGTAAATACATGCAAAGAAAAGACGGGACGCTCTCCTGTTGAGTACTTATGT
>CAJKDR010000149.1 GCA_905198755.1 uncultured Clostridiaceae bacterium | reverse complement strand
TAAATATAAAATCTTATTTTAGAAGTAAAATCTTTAATTTCTTCAATATTATTAATGTTAAATATATAATCAACAAATTCTGATAATAGTTTTTGACCACGTTTTGAGTCATTTTTTATTTCTTCAAAATATTTTTTAAATAATTCTTTTACTTTATTAAAAGAATAAAGTTTATTTACTTCAAATTTATTTATATCATCTTCACCAGTATATATGATGTATGAAGTAAAAAACTTAGTAAACCACATAAAACAATCATCATAATTATCAAAATTACAATTTAAAAAGTTAATAAGTTCAGTACAAAGTGTCTGAGTGGTAGTTGTAGTATTAATAGTAAAATAACCTGTATTAATGTTTTTTAGATTATAATATTTTGGCTTAGATGATTTTGTTTTTGCATATAAAAATGCTTTATGTGTAAGTGTTTCGTTCTTTGAAACAAATATACTAATAGGTTCATCAATTTTTAATTTGTTCATAATTCCTCCGTTAACAGTTTACGAAATTCAATAAAGTTAACCTGCTATCAAAATACACTAAAAAGTATTTACAAAGTTAACTACAAACAATATAATACATTTGTTAACGAAAGTCAATATTAAATTACAAAAAAACAGGAGGTGATATTATGGAACTACAAAAGATTCAAAGAACAACACTAACGATGAAAGAAGCAAGTGAGTATTTAGGAATTTCTTATTGGTTAATTAATCAACTAGTAAGAAGAAAGCAAATACCATGTTCTAAAGTTGGTGGAAAATATTTATTTAGAGTACAAGCTTTAGATGAATATTTATCAAAAATGGAACAAGAATCAACTGATTAGATTCAAAAGAAAGTGGGGAAAGGAGGATATGGCTAATTTACAATGGTTAAAATTATCTACGGATTTTTTTGATAATAACAAAATAAAATTGCTAGAAAGCGAAAAGGATGGGGATACAATAATTAGAGTATGGATACAACTTTTAATAACAGCAATGAAATGTAATTATCAAGGTAGATTATCAATAACGGAAGATAAACCAATGACAGTTGATGAATTTTCAAAGATTATGGGAAAGTCTAGGAAAAAAATCACAAAATGTTTGGAAAAGTTTGAAGAATTAAAAATGATTATTATAGAAGATAATTTTTATAAAATCAAAAACTGGTCTAAGTATCAAAGTGCTGATAAACTTGAAGAAATTAGACTACAAAATTGTTTAAGGCAACAAAAATATCGTGAAAAAATGAAAAGTGAAAAAGAAAAAAGTAACGTTACAGTAACGCAACGTAACACTAAAGAAGAGAAAAAGATTAGAAATAAAATAGAAAAAGAAGGAGATAAGAATAGAAGTGGATTTAAAGAATTCAAATTATAAAGTTATCACCAATGAAGGTGCAAAATGTGGATTTTGTAATAAAAATTTAAAGCCAATTGGATTCGATTATTTATATGTAAATTATGATAAAAGCATGATTGAATATGAAAGATGTAATTGTGAAAAAGCAATTCAATTTTGGAAAAAATTTGATTTTGAACAAGAAGAAAAACAGCGACAAGAAAAGTATAGAAAAATTATAAATAGTATTTATAAAGATAACTATATGAAAAAGAGATTACAAAAGTATAATTTTGAAAATCTTATTGATACATATGATGATACATCTATTATAAATCAACTAATAAAATTTACAGATTTATGTATTGAATCAGAGATGAAAAATGGACTGATTATTTATGAAAATATAGGCTATGAAAAAACATATTTAGCAGCTTGTATAGCTAATAAAATGATTGAACAAAACAAAATTGTATTAATGGAAAAAAGTAGCTCTATAATTGATAAAATTAAAGAATCGTTTAATAAAGATGGACTATCAGAAACGCAAATTATTGGACTATATTCTAATGTAGATATGTTAATTATTGATGATTTTGGTAGTGAAAATTTAAGCAAATGGGCTTTAGAAAAATTAAATAAAATTATTAGTAATAGATATGATAATGAATTACCAGTTGTTATTACAACAAGATATAATAAAGAGCAATTAATTGAACAATTATCTACTGAAGATGATACAGAAATTTCAGAAGAAATTGTTGAAGTTCTGAATGAAATGTGTTATGGAATTTCAATTGCAGAAGAAATAAAAGCAAAAGAAAAAGTTAGCATAAGCGACCAAACTATTTGCTAACTCAATCTTAAAACCTAATAAAATTATAA
>CAJKDR010000148.1 GCA_905198755.1 uncultured Clostridiaceae bacterium | reverse complement strand
AAAAGTGGAGAAGTTTTATTATTAAATACTTGATTTTTGTATTAAAATAAATATATAATAATGCTAGAAAGCTAAGGAGGCATATGAATGGAAAAATATAATCATAAATATGGAGCTGATCAAATTCAAGTTTTAGAAGGATTAGAAGCAGTTAGAAAAAGACCAGGTATGTATATAGGAAGTGTATCTGTAAGAGGATTACATCATCTTGTGTATGAAATAGTTGATAACTGTGTTGATGAAGCTTTAGCAGGATATTGTAATAATATACATGTAAAAATAGAACCAGGAAATATAATTTCAGTAGAAGATGACGGAAGAGGAATTCCGGTAGAAAAACATAAGAAAACTGGTATTTCCGCAGCAGAAACTGTATATACAGTATTACATGCTGGAGGAAAATTTGGTGGAGATAGTGGATACAAAGTTTCTGGAGGATTACATGGTGTTGGTGCTTCTGTTGTTAATGCACTTTCACAATGGACAGAAGTTACTATTCAAAGAGATGGCGGGATATATCAAATGTCTTTTGAAAGAGGAAAAACCGTTCAAACATTGAAGAAAATAGGAGATTCTAAAAAAACAGGAACAAAAGTTAGATTTTTGGCAGATGATACTATTTTTGAAACATTAGAATATGAATATGAAGTATTAGAAAAAAGATTTAGAGAAATGGCATTCTTAACAAAAGGTTTAAGAATAACAATAGAAGATTTAAGAGGAGAAACACCTAAAAAAGCAGATTTTTGTTTTGAAGGTGGATTAAAATCTTTTGTAGAATATCTAAATAAAAATAAAGAAACATTACATCCTCAACCAATATACATTGAAAAAACAACAGGTGAAGTTCCTGTTGAAATTGCAATTCAATATACATCAGCATATTCAGAAAATATATATACATTTGTTAACAACATTAATACAATAGAAGGTGGAACACATTTAGAAGGATTCAAAAGATCATTAACAAAAGTATTTAATGATTATGCAAGAAGTCATAATATATTAAAAGAAAAAGAAAATAATCTACAAGGTGAAGATATAAGAGAAGGTATAACAGCAGTTATATCTGTAAAAGTAAAAGAACCACAATTTGAAGGACAAACTAAAACAAAGCTTGGAAATAGTGAAGTTACAGGTATTGTTCAATCAATGGTAAATGAATCATTATCAACATTTTTGGAAGAAAATCCATCTGTTGCAAAAGCAATTTTGGAAAAATGTATAAGTGCATCTAGAGCAAGAGAAGCAGCAAGAAAAGCAAGAGAACTTGTAAGAAAGAAAACAGCATTAGAAGGATCTACTTTACCAGGAAAATTAGCTGATTGTTCAAGTAAAAACGCAGAAGAATGTGAAATATATATAGTCGAAGGAGATTCTGCTGGAGGTAGTGCAAAACAAGGTAGAGATAGAAAATTCCAAGCAATATTACCATTATGGGGTAAAATGCTTAATGTTGAAAAATCAAGAGCAGATAAAATATATAATAATGATAAATTACAACCAGTAATTCTTGCGGTAGGAGCTGGAATTGGAGCAGAGTTTGATATTTCTAAAATAAGATATGGGAAAGTAATAATTATGGCAGATGCCGATGTTGATGGTGCACATATTAGAACACTTTTATTAACATTCTTCTTTAGATATATGAGACCTTTAATAGAAAATGGAAATGTTTTCTTAGCACAACCACCATTATATAAATTATCTAAAAAGGGAATAAAAGATGTTTATTGTTATACTGATGACGACTTAGCAAAAGCATATAAAGACTTAGAAGAGCGAGGTATAGCAAGAGACCAATTAGCATTACAAAGATACAAAGGTTTAGGAGAAATGAATCCAGAACAATTATGGGATACAACTATGGATCCAGAAAAGAGAATATTAGTAAAAGTAACAATGGAAGATGCAATGAAAGCTGATGAAATATTTACATTACTAATGGGCGATGAAGTTGAACCAAGAAGAGAATTTATAACTACAAATGCTAAATATGTAAAGAATTTAGATATTTAATAAAAAAATTTTTTCAGTAAAATTGTTAGTATGTGAAAATTTATTATATAAAATTAAATGCAGGTAATATAAAAATTACCTGCATTTATCGATAAAGCTAATAAAAGTCATGGCTCAAACTAATAAAAACAATTACTCACCTAATATATATCGCTATATAAATAAGCAATACACCGCTAATATTAATCAGTCGCTCGAATATAAATACACTATAAAAACCTAAATTCATCTCTAAGAGACTAA
>CAJKDR010000147.1 GCA_905198755.1 uncultured Clostridiaceae bacterium | reverse complement strand
ATAAATGTGTAATAATAACAACAGGGATATTAACATCTGGTTTTGAATGTTTTGATAGTAATATAATTGTAATTACAGGCGAAGAGTTATTTTATAGTGAAAAAAAGAAAAGAAAAAAAACATCATCAGCATTCAAACAAGGAGAAAAAATAGTATTTGCAGACTTAAAACCAGGGGATTATGTTGTTCATAAATCACATGGTATAGGACAATTTGTTGGAGTAAATACAATAAGAACATTAGATATTACAAAAGATTATATAAAAATAAAATATAGAGGCGAAGATTACTTATATGTACCAACAAATGATTTAGACAATATTCGAAAATTTATTGGTGGAGGAGAAGCGGAACCAAGACTAAATAAATTAGGAAGTAAAGAATGGGAAAAAACTAAAGCAAAAGTAAAATCAAACTTACGTGAAGTAGCACAAAATTTAATAGAGTTATATGCAAAAAGAAAAAATGCAAAAGGTTTTGCATTCAGCAAAGATACTCCATGGCAAACTCAATTTGAAAATGATTTTCCATATACAGAAACAGACGATCAATTAAGATGTATAGATGAAGTAAAGAAAGATATGGAAAAATCATTGCCAATGGATAGATTATTATGTGGTGATGTTGGATATGGAAAAACAGAAGTTGCAATGAGAGCAGCATTTAAAGCTGTTATGGATCAAAAACAAGTAGCATATTTAGTACCAACAACTGTACTTGCAAATCAACAATATGAATCATTTAGAGAAAGAATGCAAGAATTTCCAATAAGAATAGAATTACTAAATAGATTCAAAACACCAAAAGAACAAAAAAAAGTAATAAAAAAATTAAAACTGGGTGAAGTTGATATTGTAATTGGAACACATAGAATCCTTAGCAAAGATGTTGAATTCAAAGACTTAGGACTATTAATAATAGATGAAGAGCATAGATTTGGAGTAAAGGATAAAGAAAAAATAAAAGAATTAAAAGAAACAATAGATGTATTAACAATGACAGCAACTCCAATTCCAAGAACATTACATATGTCTATTGTTGGAATTAGAGATATGTCGGTTATATATGAACCACCTCAAAATAGAAAACCAGTTCAAACTTATGTATTAGAATATGACCCAGAGGTTATAAAAGAAGCAATAACAAAAGAATTGGAAAGAGATGGTCAAATCTTTTACTTATTTAACAATGTGGAAAGAATAATAGCAAAAGCCGAAGAAATACAAAATTTAGTACCAGAAGCCAGAGTTGGATTTGCACATGGAAAAATGTCAGGAACAGAACTTGAAGATATAATGCAAGAATTTATTGATGGAAAAATAAATGTACTTGTGTGTACAACAATATTAGAATCTGGAATAGATATACCAAATGCAAATACAATAATTGTAGAAAATGCGGATAGACTAGGACTTGCACAACTTTATCAAATAAGAGGAAGAGTTGGTAGAAGTAACACTCAAGCATATGCATATATTACTTATAAAAGGGAAAAGCTATTATCAGAAATAGCAGATAAAAGACTAAAAGCAATTAAAGAATTTACTGAATTCGGTTCAGGATTTAAAATAGCAATGAGAGACTTAGAAATACGTGGAGCAGGAAGTCTATTAGGAGAAATACAACATGGACATATGGATCAAGTTGGTTATGATACATATTGCAAATTATTAGATGAAGTTGTAAAAGATATGAAAGGAATAGAGTATAAAGAAGAACAAGAAGTTCAAATAGACTTAAATGTATCAAGTTATATTCCTGATGATTATATTGAAAACACTTCTCAAAAAATTGAAGTATATCAAAATATAGCAATAGCAAAAACAGAAGAAGACATACAAGATGTTATAGACGAAATAACAGATAGATATGGAAATATACCAAAAGAACTTGAAAACTTATTAGATATTGCAAGAATAAAAAATCTATGTAAAGAAAAGAATATAATTAAGATTACACAAAAACAAAACAACATTGTATTCTTCTTTGATGTAAATGAATTTGATACAGCAATAATAGATATACTAGTAAAAGAATATAAAGACAATATAAGATTCTCACCAGGAACAGAACCATATATTACATTAAAAAATAAAGAAGACAATGCAAAAGTAATCTTAAAGAAAGCAAAAGAATTTTTAAGTAAATTGTAATTTGTACAAATAATTATCGCTCCATCTTGCGTGATGTAAGACATTTTCAATATGTAGGGGCGGACGACTCTGTCCGCCCGTTATAAAAAATAATGAATAATTAAAAATGAATATTGAATAATGAATAATTT
>CAJKDR010000146.1 GCA_905198755.1 uncultured Clostridiaceae bacterium | reverse complement strand
AATTTTATAACAGGTGAAAATTTTCCTAATTCTCCTATAAATGTTACATCATCTAGTTCTACTTTGTATACATCTTTATCTACTATTACATAAAAATATATGTCTACATTTTCTCCATCTTCTTCTAATTTTTGTTCTACTTCTTTATTAGTCAATCCATTTTCAATATTAATCTTAAATTCCTCTATTATCTCTTTTTTTTCCTTTTGTGCAATTTTTTTATATCTTTCTAATATTTTCTCATCATTATTTATTAAGCTTTTATTCTTTAATTTGTTCTTTATAAAAAATAATCTAATCAATTTTATGTGCCTCCTTTTATTTTTAAATTATAGCACACTCAACTATTTAATTCTATAAATTTTTTATCCAATTATCAATTTCGTCTGGAGAAGTTACTAAATTATCTGAATAACTTTCAAATACTATATTCATTCCTTTGTCAACCTTTGAATTAAGACATAAACTTTCTATTTCTTGGAATGTATGTCCTAACCATCCTGCATTTGTTACAAATGGTTTTATCATTTTTCATATTAATTAAGTAAAATTTTATAAGGGTGGATAACAAAAACCACCCTTACTTTTACTCTAATGTAAATTCAATTATTCCAGATGAATATGGTGCAATATCATATTGTTGAAAATATATTACTACTTTTCCATTATCTATGTAATAACTTTCTGGATTAAAATACTCTACTACTAATGGATATGGATCAGCAAAAAAGTTTTCTAAATTTTCTGAAATTTCTCTATTTATTTTTCTTAATATATCTAATAAAAAATATGGTTCATTTGGATATAATTCATAAAGTTCCACCATTTTACTCAACATTAAGTTCCAAGTTTGTGATGTTCTTGTTGTAGTACCATGTGCTCCTCCTGAAAAAATGTATTCATCAATATACATACTTACTGCATTTTCTTGGTTTAATGTAATTTGATATTCTCTATATAATTCATACATCATCTGAGGATATCCATTTTCTTTATTATATTTATATAATTCTATTGCTTCTTTATATAGCTCTTTTTCTGCTTTTTGCTGCGTTTGTAGTGCCATTTTTAAGTTGTAGTCATTAAATTTTTTAATTCCATTTCTATTTTGTTGCCAATCCATTACTATTTCTGGGTATTCTATATGGTATTTTAAAACCACAGTATTTTCATATTTCATTTCCTTTTGTAAAATTCTATTTATTATTTTTAACATATTTTAGCCTCCTAACTTATTCTATGCTTAAGAGGCTTTATATGTTTATTTTTCTTTTTCTTTTAATTCAACTATAACTGTCTTCTCTTTTCCATTCCTATTTATTGTTATTTCTACTTTGTCTTTAGGATTTTTTGAATACAAATATTCTTGTAGGTCGCTCATTTTATTTATTTGTGTTTCATCTATTTTAGTAATAATATCTCCTACTTTTAATTCACTTCCATACGCTGGACTTTTTTCTTCTATACTTTCTATATATATTCCATTTTTCAGATCTATATCTTTATTCATATATTTAATAACTGATGAGTCATATGCAAAAACCCCTAAATGTGCTTCATTGAATTTTCCTGTTCTTTCTATTTTTTCAACTATTGGCTTTATTATATTTATTGGAATGGCAAACCCCATACCATCAGCTGATGTTATTTTTATTGAATTGATACCTACAACTTGTCCATCTTCATTTATCAAAGGTCCTCCACTATTTCCTGGATTTATTGTTGCATCTGTTTGTATCAAATTGGACATATATATATAATTATTATCTTCCTCCAATTTTACTGTTCTATCTAATGCACTTACTATTCCTGCTGTAACAGTTCTTTGAAATTCATAACCTATTGGGTTTCCAATTGCATATACACTTTCTCCTATTTTTATATTATTTGAATCTCCTAAATTAGCACTTACATTAAATTTCTCATTTACTTTTACTATTGATAAGTCTAAATTGTCATCGCTCCATATTGTTTTTGCTTTACTAACATTTCCATTAGATAATGTTACATAGCAAGAAGAACTGCCTGATACATGCTCATTTGTAAGAATATATCCATTTTTAGATACAATAATCCCTGTACCTAATCCTAAATCTTGTGAAGCGTTCATTAAAAATACTGATGTTCCATTATCTTTTAGTTTTGATACCCCCACAACACTATTAAAACTATTTTCTAATGTATCTGTTATAGAATTATTATTACTATCTTTATTATTTTTAGATGTTGTTACATCCGCTTCTGATACCTGGGTTTGTAAATTAATATAAAGTTGATATATCACTATTGTAATTAGTATTATTAAAAAT
>CAJKDR010000145.1 GCA_905198755.1 uncultured Clostridiaceae bacterium | reverse complement strand
TTAATTATTCATTATGTTTTATAACGGGCGGACAGAGTCGTCCGCCCCTACAGTTTTTATTTTCCATTTTTATTTTTTTGGCATTTTTCTTTTATCTACTTTCCTGTTCCTATTTTTCCATATACTCCGCCACCACCAGCTTGTATTGTTACATTTCCTTCTCTTGAGTTTATTATATTATTCGCTATTTTTCCTCCTACCACTGCTTCTAGGTCATCTTTTGATAGTTTGTGTAATATGTTCATTTCTGTATCAAAATGTTCTAATAGTTTGTCTATTGTTTTTCCACCTAGTCCTGGTATGAATGTTAGTGGAATTTGATATATGTATGGTGGTCTGTTTGCTGGACTTTGAGTTGTTTCTTTGTCTTTTATTTCTTCTATTCTATCAAAAACTCCCATTGTTACTTTTCTTGTGTCTCTTGTTGCTCCACAATAAGGACAAGTTGTTACTGGTGCTTCTCCTGGTAATGTTTTACCACATTCTTCGCAATATGTTCTATGATATTTTCCTAGTTTTGGATCTAATCCATAGTTTGCTATTATTTTTCTTCCGTCTTGATTTTTTAATGCTTTTAATATTTCTTTATAACTTATGTCTTCTACTAAAATTTTATTGTATTCTCTTGCTATTCTTGGTAAAGAATGTGCATCTGAGTTGGTAACAAATGTTTTTGTTTCTAATTCAGATATTTCATCTGCTAAAAATGTATCTGATGAAAGTCCTAGCTCTATTGCAAATATTTTATCAAATTTTTCTTTAAATTTTTTTTCTAATCTATCTGTACAATTGCCATAAAAGCTTTTATATGGTGTAAATACATGTGCTGGTATTAATATACCATTATATTTTTCAACTATATCAACTAATTCATATGCTGATATATCTGCTCTTTGTGAACTTAATGTGATATTTTTTATATGATGACTCATTTCATTTGAGAAGCCTTTTATGTCTTTTAAATGTGGGAAATAACATAAATTGTGTGCACTTCCTGTTTTTCCATTATCATTTATTTCTGCTGTTTCTATTTCACTTCCTAGAATAATACAAACTTTATCTTTGTAAATTATTCCTCCATCAGCAATTTCATATGCATCCCCTTGTTTCAAGAAGTTTTCTATATCTTCTATTACATATGGTGATGCACAATCTATAATACCTACTACATTTATTCCTTTTCTATCTGCACATTCTTTTGCTATGTTTGCAAAATTCAAAGATTTTGCGGCAGTTATTTTTATTGGTTTATTATTTTCACTTCTTCCTATGTGTACATGTAAATCTGCAAATATCTCGTACATTTAAATTGCTCCAATCTTTTAATATTCTCCTATTCCAAAATCACTAGCTCTTTCTTCTCTTTTTTTAGCTTCTTCTATTTCCTTTTGATCTTGAGTTTTTCCATGAAATTGGTTTATTTCTTCTAATACTTCTTTTCTATCCGGTCTTCTTAGGACGTTTATCATATCTTTTACTTCTTTACCATTTTTTGAATATGCATTTGTTATTTTTATTAGGTCTGCTAATGGTCCATTAAAATCATTAGTAGTTCTTAATCCATAATCGCTCATACACTTATACCTTCTTCCATACATACAAATTCTTTAAATTCTTCTAAATATTTATTTGAAAGTCCTTTTAAGTTTCTATATTCTGTTAGAACTAATGCTTCATCTATTGGAAATCCTCTTCTTTCTGGTCTATCTAATACTAAACCACCAAAATTATCTATTACTTCTAATAAATCGCTTTCTGGTTCTCTTGGCATACTTCCGCTATACCTGTTTACCTCTTCACATATTTTGCAGAATCGCTTATCAAAGCCTAGCGTTGATAAATATGTTGCTCCATTTTTAGCATAGCTTTTTATTGTTTCTATGTCTGTTGCATCTTTTTTCTTTTTACAACTGCAAAGTAAACAAGCTGTTAATACTAAATTTTCATCAACATCCAGATTCATCTTCTCTATAAACATTCTTGCAAGTTCAGTTTTAAAAATAACTGAATTATCAAAGAATATTCCTGCTCTTTTTTGAAGATAATATGCAATTTCTAACTTTTTAAAATAGTCAGTTTCTCCTAATATAAAATCGGCAAATGTTTCCATATGAGCCTCCAATTATTCTTTTGTTTATATACATATTTTTACAAGTTAATTATATTAAATAAAAAAATATAATACAATAGTAATTGCTAGACATAGAGGTGCTGATCCTGATGCTTTAGGAAGCCAGTTAGCACTAAAAAGTATTATTTTATTAAAATATCCTAAAAAAAATGTGCTAGCAGTAGGAACACCATCTAGTAGATTTAAATTT
>CAJKDR010000144.1 GCA_905198755.1 uncultured Clostridiaceae bacterium | reverse complement strand
AAACTATTAATTTATTTATGTAATACCATTTTATAATTAACAAGTAAAGACAGAATTTATCTCTGTCTTTATTTATTTAAATTATATTCATTGTCTATTATTGTCATTATTATTTGTACAGATTTTTCTAAATTATCATTTTTTATTACATAATCATATAAGTCTATTCTTGATTCCTCATAGTCAAATCTATTTAGTCTTAATGTTATCTCTTTTGCTGATGGCTTGTCTATTCTGTTTTGTAGTCTTCTTCTTAATTCTTCTTTTGGAACTCTTAAAAATATTGTTACTACTTTTACATCATCTTTTAATATTTTTTTCAAATTTTCTGTCCCATTAACATCAATATCTTTTACAATAATATTACCATCATCTATTATATCGTTTAATGCTTTTTTTGATGTTCCATAAAAATGGTTATGATGTACATTGTATTCATATAACTCATTATTTTCTATCATTTTTTCGAATTCTTCTGTTGTAACAAAATTGTATGTTTTTCCCTCTACATCACCATTTCTTTTTGGTCTATCTGTAAAAGATGGAAGCGTTACTATATTTTTTCTTCTTTTTATTAGTTCTTTTTTTATTGTATCTTTTCCTGCACCAGATACACCTGATAAGATTACTAGCATGGTTTTACTGTCCCTTCTGCTACTTCGTTTGCTGCTAGAGTAACTGGTGATTTTTCATTTACTTTTGTCATAGATAAATCTCCAGCAGCTAGTTGTCTTGCTCTTTTAGAAACTACAACTACTAGTCTGTATCTATTATCTACTTTCTTTAATAATTCTTGTACACTTGGTTTTACCATCATTTTTAAATCCCTCCAATTAATTAATATAAGTAATTCTAAAAGATTAGAATTTATTCTATGTTTTGAACTTGTTCTCTAATATCTTCAATTTCAGTTTTTATATCTATAACCATATTTGTTATATCTATTGATGCTGATTTTGAACCTATAGTATTAGTTTCTCTGTTCATTTCTTGAATTAAGAAATCTATTTTCTTTCCAGACACATTTTCATTTAGCATTTTCTTAAACTGACTTATATGACTTTTTAATCTTGTTATTTCTTCTTCTACTGAAGACTTATCTGCATATATTACAGTTTCCATTGCTAATCTATTTTCATCGATATTTTCCGTGTCCATTAGTTCTTTTATTCTTTCTTCTAATTTTACTATATATTCTTTTATAAGTCTAGTAGAATTTTCAGAAATTATTTCAACAATACCATTTATTTTTTCTATTCTTCTTAATATATCTTCATATAATTTCTCGCCTTCTGCTTGCTTCATAGCAATAAATCCATCTAATGCTTCTTTTAATGGAATTTGTAATTCATTCCATATAAGTTCTTCATCTTCTTCATTTTCTATTGTAAGTACATCTGGAAATTTTGATATTTCTGTTACTTGTATTTCTTGGTTGATATTATTTTCATTAGCCATTTTTCTAAGTTCATCAATATATATTGATGCTAATTCATTATTAAATGTTATCTTTTTCCCTTTTGTACTGTTATTATAGAATGTAACGAATACATCTACCTTTCCTCTTGATACAACATTTGAAACTTCTTGTTTTATCTTTTCTTCTAAATAACTTATGCTTCGTGGTAATTTAACTGAAATATCACAATATCTGTTATTTACTGCTTTTACTTCTATTGTATATTCTCTTCCATCTATGCTATATTTTCCTCTTCCATACCCTGTCATACTTCTAATCATGTTTATTGCCTCCGATTATTTTTTTATAATTTCTTTAATATCGTTTTGTTCTTTATAATATTGTTTTTTCATTCTTGACTTTATGATTAATATTTTCATTAAATAATATATTACTAAGATTCCTGCTACAATTCCAAGTATTTTGTTATATGTGTCAAAATATATAAAGTATGCATACGTTGAGAATAATGTAATCATACTAATTATTAATACTTCTGTCCCATATAGAAATAATTTTTCATTATCTTTTCTATAGCTAAGTTCAAAATAAACAATTGATATTCCTGCCAAGATAACACTAAGTATTTTTATTGTTTTTAAGTATGTTTCTGTTTCTAAATATAATGATAATATGTTAATACTTACTAAATATATCACCATGCATAACACTGTTACAACATTTAGTATTGTTTGCTTTCTCATTTTCTTTTTATATTCTTTAGGTATTTTCTTACTTTCTCTTATCTGTTCATCTAATTTTTTAATATTTTCTTCTCGTATCTTTTGTTCTTTTTTTGATTTACTAAGCAACTTTAATCCTCCAATTCGTATAATATATTACTTGATATAACTAATGGTGCTGTTTCTGTTCTTA
>CAJKDR010000143.1 GCA_905198755.1 uncultured Clostridiaceae bacterium | reverse complement strand
TTTTTATTAAATCTTTTAATCATTTAAATCACCTCGAATACATATAGAAATACCACTACTTTTTTGGGTATATTAAATTATCCGGTGCTTAGAGGTTCGCTCTAAATTATTAAGCGGAGTACCCTCTAAATTATCGTGGGGATGTGAATCATCCCCTTTTTTGATACAATTTTACTGTCTGGTCCTGATTAAATTATTATTATGAACAACGAATTATTAAAACTATTTGATATCAAGGATGATGTTGTTGAAACATTTACTGTAGATCATAAAGAATCTAATTATGAAATCGATATTAGATTCAAGCCATCTAGATTTTCATGTCCTACATGTGGCAGCACTCATTTCATTAGTAAAGGCAATAAGAAAAGATCTCTTGTATCTGTACCTGTTAATGATAAACCTGTAAAGATGATTACTTATGTTAAAAGGTATAAATGCATTGACTGTAATGCTTCTTTTTCTGATGTAAATCCTATTGCTTATGGTGATTGGTCTTTTACTAGAACAGCTATCTTTTCTATTCTAAACAGGTTAAAACCTTATAATGCTACTTATGCTTCCATTGCTAGAATGTTTGGTGTTTCTTCTACCAGAATCATGGAAATATTTGATACTTTTGTCAGAATTAAAAGACATAGCCTTCCTAGAGTTCTATTGATTGATGAATTTCATTTCTCTAGAAACTCCAAATATAAATATCCTGCTATCCTTATGAACTTTGAAAACAATTTGATTATTGATATCGTTGAATCCAGAACACATGATATCATGTCCGACTATCTATTTAAGATTGATTTGGAAGAAAGAAAAAAGGTCGAATACATATGCACTGATATGAGCTTTATATTCAAACCCTTACTAAAGACATATTTTCCAAATTCGACCTTGCTTGTTGACCATTTTCACGTTACCAGACTAATAAATGATCAACTCAATCATACTCGAAAAAGAATTATGCGTAAATATGCTAAAAATAAAAAATCCAGAGAATACAGATTATTGAAACATCGTTACAAGATACTGTTAAAATCCAAAAATAACATAGACAATGAAACGTTCAAGTATGATAAGATAATGGAATGTCATGTAACTGAAAACATGATACTTGAAACTTTACTAAGCTTTGATGGTGAACTTAGACAGGCCTATAATGCCAAAGAAGAATATTTGATATTCGATCAAGTTTCAAAAGAAGAAGTCAATAATTCTAATAAAAGAAAGGAACTCAATGCAGTAATTAAAAAATTCAAACATACACATGTGGAAGAAAGTATAAGTGTTGCGGTGACGCTTGAACATTGGAAAGAAGAAATACTCAACTCTTTTACATGGATAAATGACAGACGTATATCTAATGGACCATGTGAAGGTAAAAACAATTATGTAAAGAAGATCTTATCCAATGCAAATGGTATGTCCAATTTTCAACGTGCAAGAAACAGAATCCTATATTCTCAAAACAAATATGAAACTTACACAATGAATGAACATACAGACAGAATAAAACGTATAGGCAATCCTAGAGGAGCCTACAAAAAATAAAATAAAAATAGAAAACAAATAAAAGGAGGAACACCAGGACCAGACATCATCCTAATTTTCCTCTTAAAAAAGCACTGAATATTTTAGAGGGAATACTGATTCCACATCAATATCCCCCTTAATAATTTAGAGCGAATTTCGCTAAAGCACTCGATTATTTAGAGCGCCTGGATTTTTTATTTACCTGTAATAATAAGATAGATAAGAAGTAAAGCAATAATAACCATTGTTGAAATAAGGACACGTCTTTCAAATTCGCTATAATCATCATGATAAAGATAGTGTGCTAAATAGTTAAGAACTAACGCTATAAGCAAAAAGATTCTTCCAACCATAAAATAAGACGTATTCATCACCACCGGTTCAATAAGCAATAAAACATCAACCAAATTGATTTTATATTTATGATGTGGTTTGCAAATTTTATATAGTAATTTCTTCATTAATAAAACGTACTCACTTCTTCTATTGTTTTTCTTTTTGGCATACTTGGTTCAATATTTGGATAACCCACACCTATGACAGAAACAATCGTTTCTTGTACAGGTATTTCTAAAAGTTCACGAATCGCTCTTTCATCCCTGATTCCCATAACAAGTGTTCCTAAACCAAGTTCAGTTGCTTTAAGAATTAAGTTTTGATTAGCTAATCCACAATCATAAACACCCCAACCATTTTGTAATTCGTTGTCAGGACTTCCGTTTCTTTGAAAACCTGCACGATCTTTAACAAATGTTGTCACAATTAAAACAGGCGCATCAGCTATATTTTTTTGATTAAATTCAGGTAAA
>CAJKDR010000142.1 GCA_905198755.1 uncultured Clostridiaceae bacterium | reverse complement strand
TTTTTCCCACGGTATTACTATTTCATTATTTCCACTAAATATATTAAGCATTTTATTATTTCCAGGTACTATTATTGATGTTATTATTCCTGTTTGTAAATCTGCTGTTACATCTTGAACATATCCTAGTCTTTTTCCGTCATTTATATTTATTACTTCTTTATGTTTAAAATCCAATCCTTTTTCTCCCATAATATGTACCTCACTTTTCATTTATTATATATATTATATGTTTATGTTCAATATATATTCATTTAAATTCGGGCGGACAGGGTCGTCCGCCCCTACACATATATGTTTCTTCTTAGTATATAAATACTATTATCATAGAATTGTTTAATCTATATTCATTCAGTTTCAGCATGCATAATAAGGTCACCCGTCCGCAACCTATTTATATACTTTTCTTATTCTATTTATTGCATCTTTTTCTAACCTTGATACTTGTGCTTGAGATATACCTATTTCTTCTGCAACTTCCATTTGTGTTCTTCCATCAAAGAATCTTCTTGCTATTATATCTTTTTCCCTTTTATTTAATTTTGCTAATGCTTGTGCTATTGTTAAGTTTTCTGCCCATTTTTCATCTATATTTTTGTTATCTCTTACTTGGTCTTCAATATATAAGTTTTCGCTTCCATCTTTATATATTGGTTCTTGTAATGACACCGGATCTTGAATCGCATCTAAACTAAATGCTATTTCTTCTTTATCTATCTCCAACACTTTAGATATTTGTTCTATGGTTGGCTCTTTTCCTGTTTCTTTTGTTAATCTTTCTTTTGCTTGTAATGTTTTATATGCTAAATCCCTTACAGACCTGCTAACTCTTATTGGGTTGTTGTCTCTTAGGTATCTTCTTATTTCTCCTATTATCATCGGTACTGCATACGTACTAAATTGTACATTTTGATTCAAGTCAAAATTATCTAATGCTTTTATTAAGCCTACGCATCCTATTTGAAATAAATCATCTGCATTTTCTCCTCTATTTTGAAATCTCTGTATTACACTTAAAACTAATCTTAAATTTCCATTTATAAATTCTTCTCTTGCTTCATTGTCTCCATTTTTTACTTTTCTTAATAATTCTTCTTTTTCTTTGTTCGAAAGTACTGGTAAGTTTGCTGTATTAACATTACTAATTTCTACTTTCTTTATCAAAAGTAAAACCTCCTTTAAAAATAATCATTTAATAAATTATTTCCAAAGAAGGAATATCTTATACAACATATCTTTATCCTGTTTTACTCATTATTTCTTTTTTCATTTTTCCTATTATCTTTTTTTCTAATCGTGATATATAGCTTTGTGATATTCCTAACATATCCGCTACTTCCTTTTGTGTTTTTTCATTTCCAGTATTAAATCCAAATCTTAATTCCATTATATTTTTTTCTCTAGGATTTAATTTTTCCATTGAATTTCTTAATAATTTTTTATCAACTTCGTCTTCTAATCCCTTTGAAACAGTATCTGGTTCTGTTCCCAAAATATCTGATAGCAATAATTCATTTCCATCCCCATCTTGATTTAATGGTTCATCTATCGATATTTCTCCTTTTAATCTATTGGTTCTCCTTAGGAACATAAGTATTTCATTTTCTATACACCTTGATGCATATGTTGCTAGCTTTATATTTTTATCTGTTTTAAATGTATTTATTGCTTTCATCAATCCTATAGTACCTATGGATACTAAATCTTCTATTCCGCTTCCCGTATTTTCAAATTTTTTTGCTATGTATACAACAAGTCGTAAATTTCTTTCCACTAATGTTTGTCTTGCTTTTGTATCTTCTTCCGAATCTAACTTTTTTAATATTTTCTCTTCTTCCTCAGGTTCTAATGGTGGTGGTAATGTTTGACTACCTGCCACATAAAAAATTTGATTTTCATCTAGCATTTCTTCTTTATTATAGAAATATTTTAAACTAGACTTTATTATTTGTATAATGTTCATTAAAGTCACCTATCCTTTCGCTTTCTTTATTTAATAGTTCTAGTCCTATCAATCCTGAATATCGGTTGCTCTTGCTTAGTTTTTTATCATATATTCCTATAATTACTTTTTTTATTATTTTTATATTTTCTTCTTCATATATTTTTATATAGTCTGGTCTTATTCCTATTATCATTCCATTGCTTTTTCCTACTGATGAGAATGGAATAATTCTACATCTATTTCTTAATTCTTTTGATATTTCATCAAATCTATTGATGATTCCATTCGATATTATTTCCAAGTCTTCTCCTTTTAACATTCCCTCCATTTTTTCTTTTTCAATAATTACAACCGGAAATGATGTTAATGGTTCTACAAGTAAGTTTCCTGTATCTAATAGCATTTTTGTTTTTACGCTTTTATTTTTATAGAAAATTTC
>CAJKDR010000141.1 GCA_905198755.1 uncultured Clostridiaceae bacterium | reverse complement strand
AAATAAAAAAATTTGTGATTTTTTAAAAAATTATGATATAATAATTCCAGTTCCAATACATACTAAAAGAAGAATGGAAAGAGGCTACAATCAAAGTGCATTGATAGCAAAAGCAATATCAAAAAAAATACCACAAATAGATTATTTAGAAGATGTACTTATCAAAAAAATCAATAATAAGCCGCAAAGTACAAAAAACAAATCTGAAAGAAAGAATAGTGTTATTGGTGCGTATTATATGAAGAATAAAGAAAAAATAAATAATAAAAAAATTTTATTGTTAGATGATATATACACAACAGGAAACACTGTAAATGAATGTTGTAAAATATTGCAAAGTGCAAATCCTAAATGTATAGATGTCATAACAATTGCAAAAGATTAAAATTTCTAATAGAAAGGAATATAAAAATGGAAGAATTAGTTGAAAGCATATTAGACTATATAAGATCAGATTATACAGACTATGCAATTATGATTAATGGTGAATGGGGAAGCGGAAAAACATACTTTTGGAACCATAAAATAAGAAATAAAATAGAAACAATGCATATAAATGGAAAGCAATATACAACAATATATATGTCTTTATATGGAATATCAAACCTAGAAGAAATAAGTAAAAAAATCTTTATAGAAACAACACAATTGATGGATAAAAACTTAAAAAAATTTATGAATAGTCATAATCAATCAACAATTCCAGAATATGCAAAAACAGGATTAGATATGGCAAACTTCTTTGGCGTAACACAAAATGGAGATAAATTAGATTATGGAGAGTTCTTTTCAACAGATGACAAAATACTATGCTTTGATGACTTAGAAAGAGCAAATGTAGATGTTATAGATATATTGGGTTATATAAACAACTTTGTTGAACATGATCATATAAAAACAATAATTATATGTAATGAAAAAGAATTAGCAACAAAACTAAAAAGTAGTAATCTAGAAATGAAAACATTTATAGCAACATATCTTTTGGATAAAGAAGGAGATTTAACAAAAGTATCAGATAAACCAATGGTAGAAAAAATACAAGATACAATAGAGCATGTATTTGATAAAGCAAATGACTATGAAAGAATAAAAGAAAAACTTATAGGAGAAACATTTGAATATGCTCCAGAATTCACATATATTATTAATGGATTACTTATGAGATATGAAAATGACTCAGAATTAATAAGATTTTTAAGAGAAAATACTAGACTTATAATTTCTACATTTAATAAAAGTGGAACAAGAAACCTAAGAATATTAAAACATGCATTAAATGACTTCAAGAAAGTATTTGATATGGTAAATAAAAACTATCCAAATACAGACCAAAGAGTCTTGCAAACAATGTTAATATTTACAATAGCAGTATCTTTTGAAATAAAAGCTGGAAAGATAACAAAAGATAAATTCATAAACATTAAAGACAACGAAGAATATAAATCAATATTGGTTTCATCAAGAGTTCTTATGGATAATAGACAATTCTATATAAAAGAATTCGATAATAACTATTATTATAATTTTAAATCTGAATATAGATTCTTTAAATTTATAGAAATATATGTAAGAACGAGAATATTTGATATGAAAACATTCAAAGCAAATATGGAAACAATTAGAAATACAGTTGATACAGCAAAATTACCAGGTTATAAGAGATTACTAACTGAAGAATATTGGAAAATAGATGACGATGAGTTTGATGGAGTAATAGAAGAAGTAATAGATAATTTAAAAACAGGAAAAATTAACTTAATTGATATGGTAAAACTATTTGGTTACTTTAGTTACTTTATAAAAAAAGACTTAATAAAGTATGACATGAAAACAATAAAAATGCTATTCTTCAATGGAATGAACGCAGCAGCACTAACATCAACATATTGCGAAAATATCGAAGAAGAATTAGATAAGGTTGCAGTAATAGAACACGACCAAGATATGGAAGAAATATTAGAACATTTTAATAAATTAAATGCAAAATTAAAAGAAAAAACATATCAAGAAAAAGCAGAAGAAATATTCAAATGTATACCAATGAGAATGGAAATGTTCTATGAAAGATTTGATAAAGAATGTATGAAAGAGCCAATATTCAAATATTATGATCCATTCCAAATGTTCCAAAGAATTTCATGTGCAAGTAATGAAGATATAGTAACAATAAAAGAAAAACTATTAAATAGAGCAAATTTATATACAGATAAAATAGAGCCAGAAATGAAAAATATAAAACAATTAAAACAAATCATGGATGACTATACAAAATCAAAAGATAACAGTATAAAACTTGTAATGTTAAAAGATTTTGCAAAAGCATTAGGAACTATTCTAGATAAATATAAAACACCATTATTAGGTGGAAAAAAAGAAGAACAAATGTAATTTATAATTTAAAATAAAAAGAGATTTTTTAATCTCTTTTTTTGTGCATAAATTTTCA
>CAJKDR010000140.1 GCA_905198755.1 uncultured Clostridiaceae bacterium | reverse complement strand
TAATAGTATAATTAAATTTATTATTATTAATATAGCTAATACACAAAAAACTAGTATCATGGCATTTATCTCCTTAATACTAGTTTTCCACATATATTACTTATTTAAACGTTTCTTTTTATTTTTTCTACTGTTATATCTCCAAATAATTCTTCTTGAGTTGTTGTTACTTTACTTCTTCTTGATAATTCTAAAAGTCCTGTGAATGCTGTTACTACTTCTTGCTTGTTGCATTTTGATAATGAATATAATTTATTAAACACAAATTTAGGTCTTCTTATTAATTCTCTAAACATCTCTTTTACTTTACTACCAACTGTATATGTTTCTGTTATTGCTATTCTCTCTATATTTTTTGCATTTTGATTTACTTTTTCACTATTTCTTTGTAATATATTTTTATATACATCTGGTAATACATCTGGATTGTATTCCACTTCTAGTTTTTGTTTTGGCAATTCTATTACTTCTGCAAATTTAAAGAATCTTTTTGAAAACTCAGAATAATTTTCTTTTAATTTCTTTGTTATTTCTTTGTATTTCTTATATTCTATAATTCTTTCAATTAATTGCTCTTCTGTAAGTTCTTCTTCACTTTCTACTTCTGAAGGTAAAAGTCCTTTTGACTTTATAAATAACAATGTTGAAGCCATAATTAAAAATTCACTAGTTATTTCTAAGTTTTCTTCTTCCATTGCATTTATATATTCTATATATTGGTCTGCAATTTCACTTATTTTTATGTCGTATATATCCATTTTATTTTTATCTATTAAATGACATAGTAAGTCTAATGGTCCTTCGAAATTGTCTATTTTTATTGCATATTTGTTTGATTCTAATGTTAATACGTTTTGCATCTTAATCCCTTTCTATTGCTTCTTTTATAGAATTTTCTCTGTATCCTTTCCTTCTTAAGTAGTTTTTTATATCTTCAGTTTCCATTGATGTGCTTTTTTTATCAAGTATGTTTTTAGCAGATTGTAGCTCATAATCATATAGTTCTTCTTGGTGTTCACTGAAATAATCTTCTATTAAATTTTTACTTATTCCTTTTGAATATAGCTTATAGCTAATTTCTTTTCTAGATAAATTATTTAGTGCTTTATATTCTGCTATTGCTCTTTCTATGTACATAGTATCACTTAAATACCCTGCTTCTTTAACGTATTCTATTATATCATGTAATAAATTTTCTTCAAGTGTTTTTGAAAATTTATTCTTTACCTCATATTCGGTTCTTTTTTTATACATAATATAATTCATTATTTTTGTTTTAGCTTTATCAAATTCTTCTATGGTATAGTCCATCTAGTTTTCTTCTTCCTCTTCTTCATCCCCCAAGCTCTTTTCAAAAGCTTCTGAGAATTTTGCTCTTATTTTTTCTTCTATGTCTGCCATCATCTCTGGATGTTCTTTCATATATTTCTTAACGTTTTCTCTACCTTGTCCTATTCTTTCTCCATTGTAGCTAAACCATGAACCACTCTTTTCTACGATGTCTAGGTTTACTCCTATATCTAATATATTTCCTTCTTTTGATATACCTTTTCCGTATACTATATCAAATTCTGCTTCTCTGAATGGTGGAGCAACTTTATTTTTTACGACTTTTACTCTTGCTCTATTTCCTACAACTTCCCCATCTTGTTTTATATTTTCTATTTTTCTTATGTCTAATCTTACAGATGAATAATATTTTAATGCTCTACCTCCTGTTGTTGTTTCTGGGTTTCCAAACATTATTCCTACTTTTTCTCTTAATTGGTTTATAAATATTAAAACTGTTTTTGATTTATTTATTGCTCCTGCTAATTTTCTTAATGCTTGTGACATAAGTCTAGCTTGCAAACCAATATGAGAATCTCCCATATCTCCATCTATTTCTGCTTTTGGTACTAAAGCTGCAACAGAGTCTACAACTATAACATCTAACGCTCCACTTCTTATTAATGCTTCTGTTATTTCCAATGCTTGTTCTCCTGTATCTGGTTGTGAAACTATTAAGTTATCTATGTCTACGCCTAAATGTTTAGCATATACTGGGTCCAAAGCATGCTCTGCATCTATAAATGCTGCTTCTCCATTCATTTTTTGTGCTTCTGCAATTATATGTAATGCTAATGTTGTTTTACCAGAAGATTCTGGTCCATAAATTTCTATTATTCTTCCTCTAGGAACCCCTCCTATACCTAATGCTATATCTAACCCCAAAGCTCCTGTTGGAATAGCTTCTATATTCATAGCTTGGAATTCTCCAAGTTTCATTACTGATCCCTTACCAAATTGTTTTTCTATTTGTCCCATTGCAACTTCTAGTGCTTTCTTCTTTTCTGGATTTTCGTTTCCCATATTTTTTCATTCCTTTCTATCTGTATAAGTTTATTAAAAATGTTTTTCAAAATTAAACATTTGTTTGTATGTTCATATTATATAATAAATAATTTTTTTGTCAACACTTTTTTCTATTTTTTTAAATAAATTGTAATTTGCA
>CAJKDR010000139.1 GCA_905198755.1 uncultured Clostridiaceae bacterium | reverse complement strand
AGAAAATATGTTATAATAACAAAAAATGTTTTAGGAGGTATTTTTTATGAATAGAATTATATTAAATGAAACATCATATTTTGGAGCTGGTTCAATATCAGTTATACCAGAAGAAGTAAAGGCAAGAAAATATAGAAAAGCATTAGTAGTAACAGATAAGGATTTATTAAAATTTAATGTATCACAAAAAGTAACAACTGAATTAGAAAAAGCAGGATTAGAATATGAAATATTTTCAGATTTAAAACCAAATCCAACAGTAAATAATGTTAAGAATGGAGTACAAGCTTTCAAAAATGCAGGAGCAGATTATCTAATTGCAATTGGTGGGGGCTCATCAATGGATACTGCAAAAGCTATAGGAATAATAATAAACAACCCAGAATTTGAAGATGTTGTTAGTTTGGAAGGAGTTGCACCAACTAAAAATAAATCAGTACCAGTAATAGCAGTTCCAACAACAGCAGGTACAGCAGCTGAAGTAACAATAAATTATGTTATAACAGATGAAGAAAAAAGACGTAAATTTGTATGTGTGGACGTACACGATATACCAGTTATGGCAGTTATAGATTCAGAAATGATGGCATCAATGCCAAAGGGACTAACAGCTGCAACAGGTATGGATGCATTAACACATGCAATAGAAGGATATATAACAAAAGCGCATTGGGAATTAACAGATATGTTTCATTTAAAAGCAATAGAAATGATATCTGCAAGCTTGAGAGATTCAGTAAATGGAATAGCACAAGGAAAAGAAGCAATGTCAGTAGCACAATATATTGCAGGAATGGGATTTAGTAATGTAGGATTAGGAATAGTTCATTCAATGGCCCATAGTTTAGGAGCATTCTACGATACACCACATGGTGTAGCGAATGCATTATTATTACCATATGTAATGGAATATAATGCAGATGCAACAGAAGATAGATATAGAGATATTGCAAAAGCGATGGGAGTAGAAAATACAGAAGGTATGACAACAGAAGAAGCAAGAAAAGCAGCAATAAATGCAGTTAGAAAATTAGCAATAGATGTAGGAATACCACAAAAACTATCAGACATAGGAGCAAGTAAAGATGATTTACAAGCATTATCAGAACTTGCAATGTCAGATGCTTGTACACCAGGAAATCCAAAGGATCCAACAGTAGAAGAAATAAAAGCAATATATGAAAAAGCATTTTAACAAATAAAGCAAAAGCATACAATTTTAAATTGTATGCTTTTAGTATATAAACTAATATTTTTAGGAAATTTTTAGAAGAATGATAATATATATTGCATTTTTTTATCAAAAATTGTATAATCACTATTGTCAAATTTAAAATTAGGAGAAGAAAATGGAAAAAGAAAAGAAACCTATGAAAAAATGGAAAAAGAGATTATTAACAATAATTTTAATATTATTTATAGTTGGAGGAAGTTCAGGATTATTTCTATTATATGGACCATGGCATGGATTCAGAGATTGGCTTATAACAACAGCAATGACAACATTAAATCATCAATGGATTGCAACAATGTTTTATAGTGATGAAACAATAGCAGAAGTATTAGGAAATAATGTTGTAATAGAATCAGGTGAAGATACTAATACAGATGAAGTAGAGATAATTTCAAATATAAATAGTAATCAATATGCAAATGAATATGAAAAGGCAATATTACAAAAAGATGCTGGAAATGATTTATATAAAGTTATAGAAATTTCAGGAAAAGGTTATACAGGACACCTAGTTGCAGTATATGATCCTTCGAAAATTTCAGTATGTACTACAAAATACTTAGGAACAAAGGGACAATACATAGTAGATATGGCTAAAGAAAACAATGCCGTAGTAGCAATAAATGGTGGAGGATTTGTTGATCCAAATTATAACAGTTTAGGTGGAGTACCACAAGGAACAGTAATAAAGAATGGAAAAATAGTAAGCAATAGAACATTCAAAAAAACAGGTGGAATAATAGGATTTACAAAAGACAACAAATTAATTTTGGCTAGAATGACTGCAAATGAAGCAATAAAAAATGGAGTAAGAGACGCAGTTTCATTTGGACCATTCCTAATAGTAAATGGTAAAGCATCATTTATAAAAGGAAATGGCGGATGGGGTGAAGCTCCAAGAACAGCCATTGGACAAAGAAAAGATGGAATAGTACTATTCTTAGTTATAGATGGAAGAATGGTAGGAAGACCAGGAGCAGACATGGTAGACTTAACAGAAATCATGCAAAAATATGGAGCATACAATGCAGCAAATCTAGATGGTGGAACATCTTGTGGATTAGTAGTAAATGGACAATTAATAAATGACCCTGTAAATGGAAATGGAAAACACAAAACAAGAATGATAGCAACAGGATTTATAGTAAAAAAATAAAGATGTATATGAAACAGACCAATTATTTAAAATATAATGGTCTGTTTTTGTTTTAAATTAAAAGAAAATAAAAAATATTATATAGATTGTTTCACTTTAAATATAAAACAGCCATGAAAAGACTATTATTTACCTTTTTAGCTTTATGCCTT
>CAJKDR010000138.1 GCA_905198755.1 uncultured Clostridiaceae bacterium | reverse complement strand
ATCATTATAAATTCAAATATAATATAAGGAGGATAAAATTATGCCATTAGTTACAACTAAAGAAATGTTTGAAAAATCTATGAAGGAAGGATTTGCAATAGGAGCTTTTAATGTAAACAATATGGAGATTGTACAAGCAATAGTAGATGCAGCAGCAGAAGAAAATTCACCAGTAATATTACAAGCTTCATCAAGTGCAATTAAATATGCAAGACCTATCTACTTAAAGAAGATGGTAGAAGCAGCAACTGAAGAAACAAATATACCAATAGTATTACACTTAGATCATGGACCAGACTTTGAAACATGTAAAGCATGTATAGATGCAGGATTTACATCAGTAATGATAGATGGTTCAAAATATGATTTTGAAGAAAACATAGCATTAACTAAAAAAGTCGTTGATTATGCACATCCAAGAGGAGTTGTAGTTGAAGCTGAACTTGGAAAACTAGCAGGAATTGAAGATGATGTTAATGTATCAGCAAGTGATGCGATGTATACAGACCCAGAACAAGCAAAAGAATTTGTTGAAAGAACAGGATGTGACTCATTAGCTATAGCAATAGGAACAAGTCATGGAGCTTACAAATTTAAAGGAGAAGCTAAATTGAGATTTGACATATTAGCTAAAGTTAAAGAACTAATTCCTAATACTCCAATAGTATTACATGGAGCTTCTACAGTAATTCCAGAGTTAGTAGAAATGTGTAATAAATATGGTGCAGATATACCTGGAGCAAAAGGGGTACCAGATGAAATATTACATGAAGCAAGTCTTTCAGGAGTTTCTAAAATAAATGTAGACACAGACTTAAGGCTAGCAATGACAGCTGCAGTAAGAAAAGAATTTGTTGAAAACCCATCAGTATTTGATCCAAGAAAATATTTAGGACCGGCAAGAGAATTAATAAAAGAAACAGTACAACATAAAATTAGAGATGTGTTTGGATCTTCAAACAAAGCATAATAAAAAAATAAATCTGAAAAAATGCAGAATTTAATATTCTGCATTTTTTAATGTTCTTTGTATTTTTCGTTCGGCATCTTTTTTTGCCATATCTTCTCGTTTATCATAAAGCTTTTTACCTTTCCCAATTCCAATTTCTAATTTTACAAAATTATTTTTAAAATATAATTTTGTAGGAACTAAAGAAAAGCCTTTCTGATTTATATATCCTATTAGTTTATTTATTTCTCTTTTATTAAGCAAGAGTTTTCTTATTCTTAAAGGATCTTTATTAAAGATATTTCCGTGTTCATATGGGCTTATATGCATTCCGAAAAATATAAGCTTCATTATTTTTTATATTAACATAAGAGTCTTTAAGATTTACTTTTCCTACTCTTATGGATTTAATCTCGGTACCGTGTAAGAACTAAACCAGATTCTAATGTATCATTAATTGTATAATTATGATATGCAACAGGGTTTTTAGCAATTAGTTTTTCCATAATAATAATCTCCTTTACATGTTTTAGATTATAACATATAAAGGAGATAAAATAAAGAAAAATATTAACATATTAATCCATTTCATCGTAATTAGTGTGTTCATATTGAGCACCATAATACCAAACAAGTGCAACAATGGCAATACCAACAATTGCTAATATAAGCCATGTCCAAGAAGTAGAACTCATACCTAGAAAACCAGAGTTTGTTGTAGAAGTTCTAGTTGCAGTATAAGTATTGTTTGAGTTCGCAAGTGCTCCGGACATATCTGTTGCTGTGTTTTTAGCTGCATTTGTAACAGTTCCTGATGTATTAGAAACGGTATTCTTAACGTCTTTTACACCATTTTCAACTGTATCTTCAGCCTTCTTTATAGCGCCTTTGGCATCATTAGATGTGTTAGCCAATGCGTTTCCAACATTACCTGCAGTATTTTTGACATCATTAGTTAAGTTATTAGCGAAAGATATTGAAAAAAAGGAAAATAATATTAAACTAAAGATTGCCAATGAAATAAAATATTTTTTCATAATAAAACCTCCAATCGAGTTTTTAACTCTAGTAATATTATTTTTATTTTTGAAAAAAATATACAAAAAAAGTCGTAAAATTAATTTACGACTCAAAAAGAAATTTTAAATTATTTTTTTAATTTTATTATAATTGCTACACCTAATAAAATTAATACAATACCCACAACAATTAGTACAATATTTATCATGTTAGATATAGATAATTCACCAGAATCCTCATAAGAAGAAGTTGTTGTTACAGATGGTTCATCAGAAGTTGGAACAGTAGTAGCAGCTGTACTAGAAGAATATATAGTATTGTCAGCAACTGAATTATCTGTAGGAGCAACTGTATTAGAAGGATTAGCAGTGTTAGTATTAGTTGTGTTTGTAGCTGTAGTACTGTTTGATGCTTGAGAAGCGCTACTAGAATTATTTAAATCCATTACTATATCTGTAGCAAAAACAAGACTAGTTAATGCTATAATCACACTAAAAATTAATGTAAATACAAAAAGTTTTTTCATCATATTAGTACCTCCATAGTATATAAAAATTATTATAATCATTAATCTTTAAATATGATAACATAAAAAAAGATTAAATGTCCATAGTTATAAGTAAATTATTA
>CAJKDR010000137.1 GCA_905198755.1 uncultured Clostridiaceae bacterium | reverse complement strand
TATTAGGAGGAAATTATGCAACAAATATTAAGTTATGTTAGAAAAGCTGTTGAAGATTATAAAATGATAGAAGAAGGAGATAAGATTGCTGTAGCTCTTTCTGGTGGTAAAGATTCTTTGAGCTTACTTATGGCTTTAAAAAATCTACAAAGGTTTTACCCTAAACATTTTGATTTAATAGCTATATCTATTAATCCTGGTTTTGAATCTTTTGATAAAGAACTTTTACAAAATTCCTGTAAAAAAATAGATGTTCCACTCTTTATTGAAGATACTCATATAAAAGAAATTGTTTTTGATGAACGAAAAGAGAAAAATCCTTGTTCTTTATGTGCTAACTTTAGAAGAGGTGCATTAAACACAGTTGCTATCAGAGAAGGCTGTAATAAAATAGCTTTAGGTCATAATGAAGATGATGTTCTTGAGACATTTATGCTAAATTTATTATATACTGGAACTATAAATACTTTTTCACCTGTTAGTTACATGGATAGGAGTAAAATGACTTTAATAAGACCTCTTATATATGCTCCAGAAAAGTATATAAAAAAATTTGTAAGAAAAAATGAAATAAAAGTAATGTCAAAAGTTTGCTCAATGGATGGTTATTCTAAAAGAGAAGATATGAAAAAAATGATAAGTGATTTAAAACTTGAAATTCCACACATTAGAGCAAATTTATATGGTGCTATAAAAAGAAATATAGAAACATGGAAAAAACCAGAGTAACTCTGGTTTTTTTGATTTTACATTTCTCCTCTCATTATTATTTATTTAATATATCTTTTTTCATTTTTTCTAATTCTTTTTCTGCATTTTCTATACTATCCGCTTTTACTCCTAAATAGAATTTAATTTTAGGCTCTGTCCCTGATGGTCGTACGCAACACCACGCGTCATTTTCCAATTCATAATATAGTACATTTGAATTTGGTAATTCTGTTTTTGTTTCTTTTCCTGTTTCTAAGTCTTTTATTATTTCTTTTTTGTAGTCTCTAAATCTTAATACATTATAGTTTCCTATTTTAAAATATGGATTCTCTCTCATTTCTTCCATCATTTCTTTTATTTTTTCTGCACCATCTGCACCTTCTAATGTGATAGATACTGCTTCTTCTTTATAATATCCATATTTATTATATATGTTCATCATTTGATCCCATAATGTTAATCCATTATTTTTGTAATAAGCCGCTGCTTCGCAAAGTGACATTACTGCTGCAATTCCATCTTTATCTCTTGCATATGTTCCAAACAAACATCCATAACTTTCTTCAAATCCAAACTCATATTCATATTTTCCTGTATGTTCAAATTCTTTTATTTTTTCACCTATATATTTAAATCCTGTTAAAACTTCAAATAATTTTAAATTGTACTCTTTACATATTGCTTTTGCTAAATTTGTAGAAACTATACTTGATACCATTGCTCCATTTTGTGGCAATAGTCCTTTTTCTTTCTTTTGTGAAATAATATATTCT
The DNA here is from genome assembly GCA_905198755.1 of uncultured Clostridiaceae bacterium. Taxonomy (GTDB): domain Bacteria; phylum Bacillota; class Clostridia; order TANB77; family CAG-508; genus HGM13634. The sequence continues at coordinate 1,196 of CAJKDR010000137.1, read as the reverse complement.
GCTATTAACATTCCGCTCATATTTCCTGTAAAGCTCATATATTTATTTGTTTTTCTATCTTTAGCATATATTCCTAATCTATCTGCATCTGGATCTGTTGCTAAAACAATATCGGCATCAACTTTTTTAGCTAACTCAAGTGCTAATTTGAATGCCTTTTTATCTTCTGGATTTGGATAGTCTACTGTTGAAAAATTTCCATCTGGTTGTTCTTGTTCTGGTACTATAAATACATTTTCAAATCCTAATTCTTTTAGTATTCTTTTTACTGGTTCTTTTCCTGTTCCATGTAATGGTGTATATACTATTTTTAATTCTTTTCCTTCTTTTTTTATTATATCTGGATTTAATACATGTTTTTTTATTTCTTTTATGTATTCATCATCTATTTCTTTTCCAATAACATTATACAATCCATTTTTTACTGCTTCTTCTTTACTTATTTTTTTTATCTCAGAATAGTCTTCAACTTTTTTTACTTCTTCAATTATCTCTTTATCTTTTGGCGCTGTTATTTGTGCTCCATCTTCCCAATACACTTTGTATCCATTATATTTAGGTGGATTATGACTCGCTGTAATCATAATTCCTGATATGCAATTTACTTTCCTTACAGCAAATGATAGTTCTGGTACTGGTCTTAATGTTTCAAATATATATGTTTTTACTCCATTTGCATTTAAGCATAGTGCTGCATATTCACTAAATTCTTTTGACATATTTCTAGAATCATATGCTATTGCAACACCTTTTTCTTGTGCTTTTTCTTTTATTATAAAGTTAGCTAATCCTTGGGTTGCTTTTGTTACAGTATATTTATTCATCCTATTAGTTCCAGCTCCCATAACGCCTCTTAGTCCTGCTGTTCCGAATTCTAAACTTTTATAGAATCTATCTTTAATTTCTTTTTCGTCATTTTCTATTTTCTTTAATTCTTTTTTTGTTTCAGGATGTCTTTCATAATATATCTTTAGGATAGTTATTATTAACTGGTTAAATAAAGGCTCTGCCATTTCTTTATCATATACGGAAGCAAGTTCTATAGGATCGCCTGCATCGCGCAAAGAAACGAAATTTGTTCCTTTAACAACTCGTCCTGCTTTTACATCAAGACAAGGGATTATTCTTTTTCAGATTTAAGTGGCAAAAGACATTTTTCCCTGCATAATGCAAATGCATTCCTTGATATGGAAGAA
>CAJKDR010000136.1 GCA_905198755.1 uncultured Clostridiaceae bacterium | reverse complement strand
TGTTTGCAATAATATTTGTATGGTTACTAATATTAAAAGAAAATAAAAAATTTAATACATACAATAAAATATATAAAGCAATTGACAAAGAGAAAAATTATATATAAAATTATCATGTGAAATAAATGAAAAAGTAAAGTATTGTTTTATAAATGGAGGTACTAATGAAAAGTAATAGAGGAATTACAATGTTATCTTTAATAATAACAGTTGTAGTAATGATTATAATTGCAGGAACAACAGTGTATACAGCAAGTAATAGAAATAAAGTAAATGATTTTAAAAAGATGCAAACAGATATAGAATTATTAAATGATAAGGTATCAAATTATTATATAAAATATGGAGGAATCCCAATATTACAAAAAGATAATACCGGAGTTTTGTACACATATACAAAACTTGATTTTGATAAGAATGTGAATGATGATGAAAATTATTACATTATAGATTTAGCAGCAATTGGAAATGTAACATTAAACTATGGAAAAGAGGGATTTGATAGTCCTAATACATCTGATGATGTTTATATTATAAATAATGCTACATATACAATATATTATGTGAAAGGAATAGAATATAGTGATGGTAAAGTATATCATTCATTAAAAGTACAAAATTCAGAAAACTTAGATACAATACCACCAACAAAACCTCAAATAAATATTGTTAATGGTACACAAGATAAAAATAATTCAGAAGCAACTGATACAAAACTTTATTTTACTAGTGAGGTAGAATTAGAATTTGTATCAGGAAAAGACAATTGGTCAGGAGTGAAAAATACAACATATACAATAAATAATACATCAAATGAAACAGATATAACTACATTAACTAACAATAGATTCAAGTTAACTTCAAATGGTAGTTATGAAATAGTACTAAAATGTTATGATAATGCCGGAAATGTTTCACAAACACATTTAACTATAAATATAAATAAATAAAATTTTGCTTGCAAAATTTAGAAAAATATAGTATAATAAGCAATGTTCGAATGGGCATTGCTTATTTTGAACATAATCCTTACTCGCTTTTGAAAGAATGAAGCGGGTTATATATCCGAAAGGTAGGTGAAAATAATGAACAAATACGAAAGCGTTATCATTATTAATCCATCTGTTGATGAAGAAGGAATGAAAGCATTAATTCAAAAATTTACAGATATTATTAATAATGAAGGTAAAGTAGAGTCAGTAGACGAATTAGGTAAAAAAAGATTAGCTTACGAAATTAAAAAGAATAAAGAAGGTTACTATGTTATATTTAATTTCGAAGCAAAACCAGAATTAATAGCTGAACTTGAAAGAAATTACAGAATAGAAGATAGCGTTATGAAATTTATATCAGTAAGAAAAGAAGACTAATTCTTAAATTAAGGAGAAAAATAATGAATAAAGTAATTTTAATGGGAAGATTAACAAGGGATCCAGAAGTTAGATATACTCAAACAAACAACACATTAGTAGCAAGTTTTAGTCTAGCTGTAAATAGAAGATTTACAAGACCTGGTGAAGAAAGACAAGCAGATTTTATAAACATAGTTGCTTGGAGCAAACTAGGAGAATTTTGTAGTAAATACTTTAAAAAAGGACAACAAGTAGGAGTTATAGGAAGATTACAAGTAAGAAACTGGGAAGATGAACAAGGACAAAAACATTATGTAACAGAAGTTGTTGCAGAAGAAGCATATTTTGCAGATAGTAAAAGAGATGGTGCAGATGCATCAAACTTTGAAAATACATTTGGTAGTAATGTTGCAAACTCAAGCCCAGAATTTGAAGTAACTTCAGATGATGACCTACCATTTTAAAGGGAGGAAATGAAGATGGCTGATAAAAAGCAAAATAGAAGAAATAATAGAAGCAATGATGAGGATTACAATCCAAAATTCAGAAGAACAAGAAAAAAAGTATGTGCTTTATGTGCTAACAAAGATCTAGTTTTAGATTATAAAAATGCAGATCAATTAAAAAAATTCATAAATGAAAAAGGTAAAATATTACCAAGAAGAGCAACAGGAGCATGTGCAAAACATCAAAGAGATATAACACTTGCAGTAAAAAGAGCAAGACATATAGCTGTATTACCATATACACAAAACTAATAATTAAAAAGCGGAATTTATTCCGCTTTTTTTGGTACAAAATTTGAATTTTATGTAAAATAATGTTATAATATTAATAGGTCAAATTTAAAAAAATATATTATTAGGAGGCAACAAAATGCAAAAAGAGACCTATTGCAACAATTTTTGTGCAACAAAAACTTCGAAAGGAAGGAGCTATCGGGTTGAAAACCTGTGGTCTGATCAAAAAATCTACATTGAGGCTGATTTAACTTCTGCAATTTCAGGTGAAAGTAAGGAAGATCCTTATTTAGTTTCAATTTTATTAGCTGTTATTAAGTTAATAAGGATTGAAGGAACGGTAAAGACTTCTGTTCGAAAGACTAGAGGAACACCTCCAGACAAACCATCAAATGCAGAATTATACAATTCATTGGTTGATATTCTATCAAAATATGAGGCAATTGAATTGATTGAAAAATTTCAAGAAATGAAATGGCATGAACTTAAGCCAATCATTACATCGCAAGAAGCACTTCAAGCATTTGAAACGTTTGAAAATTAATAATTATTTTGAGGGGACTGGTAAATACCAGTCCTTTTCATTTTTAAAAAATAT
>CAJKDR010000135.1 GCA_905198755.1 uncultured Clostridiaceae bacterium | reverse complement strand
TTTATTTTTTCTTTTTATTATTTATATAATTGATATATAACTGTCTTGCTGTGTCTGGACTGTCTTCACCTTCTGCATTTTTCAATGGGGCAAATTCGTCCTCTCTTTTTACTCTTAAAATAGACATATCATCTAAACTTTCAAATGCATCAAAAATAAATGCTTCAAACTTATATGCATTTGGTGTTTCTGGTTTTATAACTTCTCCATTTGAATTCATATATTTAGCTTTTTTAAAAGCACTATGATATGGCAATTTATTTTTTGATATGTTTTCTAATGCCTTTATATTAAATAAGTTTGTTAATATATGTGATTCACCATATAAAAGTTCACCATCTTCATTTTTAGCATTTGCCATTTCATCTGTTATTTCTGTATATTCTATAACATATGGTCTATTATTTTTTTTGCAAAATACTCCTACTTTTTCTTCTGGTCCTCTTTTTACTACAGATTTTCCTGTTGCAAGAGTTCCATTTTCTATTGATAAACCTACTGCTATTGGATCAACAAGTCCGGCTAATACATTATCAACTCCTGATATGAATACCCATTCTATTCCTCTTTTTTTCATATCTTCTAGGTATCCATTTTTATGTAATGCCTCAAAAACTCCTCCATGTCCATCTGCTGCTAATTTGATTATTCCTGTTTCATCAAGCATTAATTTTCCATTAGTATCTATCATTGGCAATTCACCCTGTTTGAAGAATTTTACATCTTCATAAGGTAATCCAAAAAAATCATTCTTTTCAAAGAATTTCTCTGTTGCGTTATTATTTTCTCTACTTGTCATTATATACCATGGTATACTTGTATTATATTCTGTTCTTGCCTCTTTTATTGTATCTGATAATGCTTCAAACAGGGATTTATCTATGCCGCCACCAATTTTAAAGGTTCCCTTTGGTGCTACATATCCTAATCTTGTTCCCTGGCCTCCTGCCATTGTTACAACAGCATATTTTCCAGCTTCTATAACTTTTTTACCTAGGTCATAATATTTTTTATATTCTTCATCAGATAATTTTGCTTTATCAGTATATTCAATGTTAGTTATATTAGCTTCTTTTTCATCTACTTTTTTATCTTTATTTTTATACAAATCCATTATTTGGTCAAAGTCTATATGTTTTATTTGATGAATTATTTTTTCTTTTTTTGCATCATCTAAATATTCATATCTAACTAATAACTGTTCTTGACCATAATTTTTTAACTTTTTTAGTGCTTCTTTGTATTCAATATCTTCTTCCATACAAATTTCCTTTCTTGCTACGGACTATTATCTTTTGTATGGTTTATAATACATCAAATATAAAAATAAGTCAACATTATTGAATTACATTTATTTCTTAATTTGCTTTTTTTAAAATTTCTTTTTGATATATTTCTTCTATTCCTGTAGTTTTTAGTTGGTATTCATGCTTTCTTTCTATATTTTCTATTTCTTCATTTTCATTAAAATTATAGCAATTTATAATATTAATTGTGCTATTATTTCTTTGAATGTTTTCTAAATTTATTTTTGCCCATAAATCTAGTAATTTATTTACTTTATCAATAAATAAATTAGTCCCTGATACAATTATATGTATGACTTGTTTTTGTAATAGTTCTTCTTCCATTTGTTCTAGTGTTTCCTTTATTTTATCTATATTAGTTTGACTCCAATCAATCTTTGCAATTCTGTTTTTCATTTCATCTTTTAATCCAATATTTTCAATTATCTTTTCTATACTTTTTGATATATCTTTTTCTAATATTGGTTTTATTATTGCTCCTCTTTCTATTTCTTTATCTATAAAAGGAAAAATCATTGTTGCTAAATGAATATCACTTGCATATATACTATAAGTTTTTCTTAAAAGTATTTTTTCTTTCATACAATCAAACCCCTTTTTATTTTTGCTTACTGGTAAATTTTACCATTTTATATTTTTTCTGTCAATACCATTTCCCTAGGAATCGTGCGTGTTTATTCGACATTACTATTTCTATTTTTTGCCATTTTTATTTTCTTATGTCATAATATAATATTTTTTGAATTAGTATATTTTTTTATTTTTGGTTAATACTTTTTTTAAAGAGATTTTTTAACAATTTTGTATTATTTTATTTTTGCACATTAAAAAAGCACTGAACGAGATTCATCCTCGCTCAGTGCAAATTCTGTTGTTGAGAAAAGCTCGTGCAGCCTGTTTTCTGCACGAGCTTCGTAGCTAATTAATCAAATTCCTACAAGCTCCTCATCATTTCATTACAATGAGCTCATAATCGCGCTGACCCAAACCGATTTTTTCACCATGAATAAGCTGACTTCGCCATTCACTAATGGGATGACTGTTGATGAAAGGATCTTTACCCAAATGGGGCATTTCTTCCAATCGCGTATTTTTCGTGATAGGTGTTGCCGCCAGACAGGCATCTGCACAAGCTTGATCAATAGCAACTGCATCGAAGGAAGTAAACATTCCAATATCCGGCAAAATTGGAGTATCATTACAACCGTGGCAATCGCAGCAGGGGCTCACGTCTTGTACCAGACACACATGGAACTGTGGTCGACGATTCACTACTGCCAGTGCGTATTCTGCCATCTTACAATTCAGCACTTCATTGGTATTGTCGCCTGTGGGATGTGTGGCATCCTTTGGACATGCTCCAATGAAGCGACCGCCGCCAACACAT
>CAJKDR010000134.1 GCA_905198755.1 uncultured Clostridiaceae bacterium | reverse complement strand
AAACAGCAGGATGCTGTTTTAAAATTTGCGGACACATATATTGAGACGTTAAAAACTTTTCGATTAAAAGATAATACAGATGCAAAAGCAATCTATGAGCAGTATATTGCGACAAAAGGCGTTCGTGATTTGTTTTTGGATTTTTTAAGTCTATTTCTTCATGAGCGACATTTAAGTCCCCACACATTACAACAGGTTTATTCTCCTTTAATTTTAGTAAATATGCTCGTATTTCATCTTCCCATAGTTGTCTATAATCTAATCTTTCTAATTCCCTTTTTGAATTTGGAGTATAACAATTTACCATATAAAACTTATCAAATTCTAATGTTATAACTCTACCTTCTTTATCATGTCTTTCTATTCCTATTCCATATGTTACAGAAATTGGCTTATTTTTAGTTAATACTAATGTACCTGAATAGCCTTTTTTCTCTGCACAATTCCAGTATTCATAATAACCAGAAAACTCAAAATCTGCTTGTTCTTTTTGCATTTTTGTTTCTTGTATGCAGAATATATCTGCATCTTGTTTTTCAAAAAAATCAAAAAAGCCTTTTTTTATTACTGCTCTTAATCCATTTACATTCCACGAAATTAGTTTCATAATCTCCTCCAATGAGTTTATTATACTATATATATATTATTTTGGCAAATTGCAATTAAATATAAAATAAAAAGAAAATTGGATTTCTCCAATTTTCTTTTTATTTATTTTACATATATATAACATTCTAAGTTTTTTCTACCAAATTGTATACATTCATTATATGTGCTCATATAAATATCTAATCTATTGTTTGATATTGCTCCACCTCTATCTTGAACTACAAACCATCCACCGTTTGGTTTATTTTTTAAAGCTGGAACATATATTACTGTTCCTACTGGATAACTTTTTCCTGCTGCTACTGTATACCAAGATGATGCTTTTTTACCACTTGCTGTTACACCATATCCTTTACTTCCTGCTTTTTTTCCACATGTTGATGCTGTATATGCTGATGTATTTAGTGTTTTTACTATTGGTGTCATTCCTTCTACTTTTGCTGCCAATGAATTTGAACTTGATGCTTTACTTGCTACTGATGTAGAACCTTTTTTGCTTTTTCTTTCTGTTGTTTCTCCACTTCTTGATGTTGTATCATTTACTTGAACTATTTTATTTACAGCTTTTTTCTTTATTTCTTCTTTTATCACTATTCTAGAAATTTCTACATCATTTTGATATTTTACTTTATAAGTTACTTCTTTTAGTCCATTTTCACCTTGTTTTATAACTTTATTTGATCTATCGTCAGATGCTGTTTTTGAGTTTTTGGTTATTGTTTCATAAGGAATTTCTTCTTCTTTTACTTCTATTTTTTCTACTACTGCTGAATAGTTTCCTAAAATTTGTTCTTTTGAAATTGTTGACTCTTCGTCTGCAATTTCTATTGCTCCTGATGTTTCACTTCCAACCTTTGATACTGTAATTGTTCCATTTGAATTTAGTTCAGTATCTTGATTTGGAAATACACTTTCATCTGGTAATAATACTATATGATTTTCTTCTAATATTTCTGATACTTTTGTTTTTGTAGTTAAAACATTCATTTCATAATTATTAGAAAGAACTATTTTTACACTATTTAATTTTGAACTCATAGCTCTTACTGCTATATTACAAGTGAATATTAGTATTAATGTTACTATTGTAATCTTTAACACTTGCAGTGAAGCTTTTTCGTTTGTCTTCATAGATTTATCCTCCTCAATCGACTTTCTTATTATAGCATTTTATAATGAATATGTCAAATTTTCTTTATAATATATTATATTCCTGTGTACAAGTTTTATTACTAGTTTGGCGGATTTTCTCTATTATTTATTTCAAATTTTTTAATGCTTCAATTCTATCTTCTACAGGTGGATGCGTTGAAAACCAACTTGATGTTTTCTTTCTAAATGGTTCTGATATATACATATGTGCTGTTGCATTACTTGCTGTTGATAATTCATTTGGATCTGCTGATATTTTTTCTAAAGCTGAAATTAGTCCTTCTGGATTTCTTGTAAATTGTATTGCCGTAGCATCTGCAAGATACTCCCTTCTACGAGATACTGCTAATTGCAGTAATTTTGCAAATATTGGTGATAATATTAAACAAATTAATCCTACTACCATTATTATAGCATTTCCATTGCTTTCTCTATCATTATCTCTTTCTCTATATATAAAACTTCTTGTAAACATGTCTGAAAGCATTACTACTAGACCAACCATTACAGTTATTACTGCTGATAATCTAATATCATAGTTTGATATATGGCTTAATTCATGTGCAAGTACTCCTTCTATTTCATAATAGTCCAATCTTTCTAGTAATGCTGTTGTTACACATATCGCAGAATGTTCTGGATTTCTTCCTGTTGCAAATGCATTCGGTTGTGCATCATCAACCACATATAATTTTGGTCTATATTCTAGTCCAGAACTTATCATCAATGCGTCTAGTATATTATTTAATTTTTTAAATTCTTCCTCTGTTGCTGGTCTAGCATTATTCATTGAAAGTACAATTTTGTCGCAATTATAATAAGATGCTATGGCTGATATTATTGACACTGCTAATGCAATTATTATTGATACACTTCCTAAATCAAACGCCATACAAATGTAATACACAATTAATGTAATCATTAGTATGAATATTGATACTATTATTCCTGTTTTTATTTTATTCTTTTTTATATTTTCAAACATAAATTTCTCCTTTTATTATACT
>CAJKDR010000133.1 GCA_905198755.1 uncultured Clostridiaceae bacterium | reverse complement strand
AGTTATTATAATATTTTTAATTTGTTTATTATATAATGTGGTATCACTATTTATAAATCCATCTGATACGTTCATGATAGAAAATGGAAAGATATCTTCATCAGATGAAGCAGAAGGATATATAATAAGAGATGAAAAATTGTTTCAAGGAGAGAACTATAAAAATGGAATATCACAAATAAAAACAGAAGGACAAAGAGTAGCAAAAGGAGATCCAATATTCAGATATTATAGTAATAATGAACAAAATCTAGTAAAGAAAATATCAGAATTAGACTCACAAATTCAAGAAGCAATGGAAGAAGGAAATAATATATATTCAAGTGACATTGCAGTATTAGAAAAACAAATAGAAGATAATATACAGCTAATAGCGAATACTAATAACATGAGTGAAATAACTGAATATAAAAAGAATATTAATTCTGCATTAACAAAAAAAGCAAAGCTAGTTGGAGATTTAAGTCCTTCAGGTTCTTATATAAAGAAATTAATTTCTCAAAGAACAAAGTATGAGGAAAAACTAAATTCTGGTTCTGAATATATAAAAGCAACTGTAAGTGGAACAGTGTCTTATAAAATTGATGGATTAGAAGAAATATTAACACCAGATAGCTTAGAAAACTTAACAGAAGATTATTTAAAAAGCTTAAATTTAAAAACAGGAGAAATTGTTCCTACAAGTGAAGAAAAAGGAAAAATAGTAAACAATTTTTATTGCTATTTAGCAACAGTTATAAGTTCAGAAGAAGCAAATAATGCACAAATTAATGATAATGTAAAGCTAAAATTATCAACAGGCGATGAAGTGAAAGCTAGTGTAGAATATATATCAGAACAAGATAATGGAAAAAGATTAATAGTATTTAAAACAACTAAATGTGTAGATAAACTAATTGATTATAGAAAAATTTCATTTGATATAATATGGTGGAGTGCTGACGGATTAAAAGTTCCAAATACTTCCATACTAAAAGAAGAGGATAAAACATATATAATAAGAAAAAGAGTAGGTTACTCAGATAAAATACCAGTAAAAGTATTAAAAGAGAGCAAAAATTACAGTATTATAGAAAATTATACAAGTTTAGAACTTAAAGAATTAGGGTATACTGCAGAAGAAATAAATAATGCTAAAACAATAGGATTATATGACGAAATACTACTAAATGCTACAAAATAATATTACAACAATATTACAACGATATTAAGAATTAATTACAATAAATAAAAAGTATTGACAACAAGTTAAAAAAGTAAGATACTAATAACAGTTATAAAATACTAAGGAAGATTTTAGGAGGTTTAGTGATGGCTGGAGCTATAGTAAATAAGATTTGGCAAGCAATGGGATTAAATACACAAGATGAAGAAGAAGAATATTATGATGATGACGAAGTAATGGAGGAAGAAGAACAACAACCAGAAGAAAATGGTGGTTTCTTTAATAATATAAAAAGAAATAGAGTAGTAAACATGCCACAAACCCAAGTTAGAATGGTTATTTCGCAACCAACTAGCTTTGAACAAGCAGAAGAAATATGTAATTATTTAAAAAATAGAAAATCAGTAATAGTTAATTTAGAATATGTAAATAAAGATGTAGCAAGAAGAATAGTTGATGTCATGAGTGGAGCTGTTCAAGCATTAGATGGACATATCCAAAAAGTATCTAATTCTATATTCTTAATTGCACCAACATATTATGAAATTTCAACAGAAATGGCTAGAGATGAAATAAAAAATAAACTTTCAGTTTCATGGTTGAAAAATGGATAAAATTAGATTATAATAAGGGCGGACACAACATAGCTGTCCGTCTATTTTTTAAGATAAAGGAAGGAATGGTATTATATGATAACACCACTAGATATTGAAAATAAAAAATTTGCTAAACAAATGGTAAATGGATATAGTGTAGATGAAGTAGATGATTTTTTAGATGATTTAACAGTAGAATATGAAAAATTATTTAAAGAAAATGCAGAATATAAAGCTAAAATTGAAAAATTAGAAAGTGATATGGAACACTATAAAACAATAGAATCAACATTACAATCAACATTACTTATGGCACAATCAACAGCAGAAGAAGTTAAAGAAGTTGCAAATAAACAAGCAGAACAAATATTAAACGAAGCAAAAGCAAATGCTCAAAAAGAAGTAGATTCTTTAGAAAATGAAATAAGTTTAAAAAGACATGAATTAGATGATGCAAAAAAAGAATTTGATGTTTATAAAGCAAAAATGGAATCATTACTAATATCACAATTAGAATTATTAAAAGATGTAAATAAAGATTAATGTATAGAGGATGCCTTTGCTGTGTATACTGAATATCAGAATCGGAATAGGGGCGGACACGACCCTACTGTGTACGCTGTAACTGTAACGAGCAATGTGGGGGGCGGACGACTCTGTCCGCCCGTTACCATATAGGAATACTTAAAAATAAATAAAAGGAGAAAACAAAAGATGAACAAAGTGCTTGAAAGTCTTGAGGCTGTACACACACACACACACACACACACACACACACACACACACACAATACAGTTCTAGAAAAATAAAAAATAAGACAATTAAAATTGCCTTTATAAAAAATATCTACAAAACAGACTAATTATTTTAATATAATAGTCTGTTTTTTGTATGCAAAATTGTAATTTATGTGATTATATCTTAGAGTTAAATAAATCAATTAAACTTCTTCAAAACTCTAATTCGAGATAATTTTCGCAGAAGTTCTAAAAAATTTTATGGCACCCT
>CAJKDR010000132.1 GCA_905198755.1 uncultured Clostridiaceae bacterium | reverse complement strand
AAAAAGGAAATAAGAAACAGGAGAAGAAAATGTCAAGTTCATTAGGTTTATATATAGAAAATAATCTAATTAAATATGCAAAAGTTTCTAAAAATAATGATTTGATAAAAGTTGAATCTTTTGGAATAAAATTCTATGAAAAACTTGAAGATTCAATAAAACAAATAGTAGAAGAAACATACAGTTACAAAACACCTATAAGTACAAACCTAATGGATGAAAAAATAAATTACTTTGATGTTTTTGGACAATTAAGTAAAAAAGATATAGATGGAATAATAAAAACAAACTTTGAAAATTTTTGCTATGATAATAACTTAAATAAAGACTCTTTTGAGCAAAGATATATATTTACAGAATCACCAGAAAGCAAAGAAAAAGTAAGAGCTATTCATATATCAGCTCCTAAAACATCAATAGCAAGAAGAAAAAATCAATTATCAGGTTATAGAGTAACTGATATACTACCAACAGGTGTTGCAATATCAAATCTTGTAAAACAAAATAAAAAACAAAATTATATAATAGTAAATATAGAAGATAACACAACAATTACTAAAATAGGTGATGATACTATAAAAGATATAAGAGTATTACCATATGGAAGTAAAGAAGTCTTAGAAAAGATTAATGCAAAAGAAAACTCTTATTCAAAATCTTATGAAATATGTAAAAATACTACAATATATACTAATGATGCTAAAGACTTGCAAATAGAAGAAAATGAATACTTAGAATATATAATATTGTTACTGAAACAAGACAATTTGCTAATGAAAGCTTGGAGGCGATAGAAAAGATTTATATAACAGGAACATTATCAGTTATAAATAATATAGATATATATTTCCAAGAATATATGAAAAGTACAAAGTGCGAAGTTCTAAAACCTTATTTTGTAAGCAATAATTCTAAAATAAATATAAAAGATTATATTGAAGTAAATTCAGCTATAGCTCTTGCAATACAAGCAATAGATGGAATTGTTAAAAATGTAAACTTTAATAAAGAAGGAGAAGCTAAAAAACTTTTATCTTCATTAAATACAAAAGTTACTTTACCAAAATTAAATGAAATAGATTTACCAAATGTTTATGAAAATCATAAAGTAGTATTTGACACATCAGCATTTGTGTCAGTAATAATATTAATTATATATATTGTGATAACAATGATAGCAAATGGAGTGTTAAACAATAAAAATCAAAAGGTTATAGCAGCAACAGATGATGTTAATAGTAAAATAAAACAAGTACAAGATTACAACACATCATTGAATAATAGGATAACCAAATACAAGACACTAATTACAAATATAGAAGAAGATAACGATAAAAATTCTGAAAATAAAAGATATAAAAACACAATACCTAACTTAATGAATAATTTAATGTCAATAATACCAAAAGAAGTTCAATTGACATCAATAGAAAATTCTAATGGTACTCATATACAAATAGAAGCTAAATCTACCAAATATGAACAATTAGCTTTCTTTAAAACAAAAATAAAAACAGAAGGAATACTAACAAATGTTATTTCTGATACTGGAGTTGCAGAAGGCTCATCAATTAAGTTAGTAATAGAAGGAGAATTGCCATGAGAAACAAAATGATTTTTATAAGTTTGATTCTTTCAATTATATTGATCATATGTTTAGCTGTTTTTGGAATTAAAATTGGAAAGTTAGAAATACCTTCAATATCAAAACTAATAGATAAAAATAAACAGATCAATTCAAGTATTGAACAAGTTTCTAAATTGACTTCTTCAGATTATCCTGAACAAATAAGTAATCTTGAAGGAACAATTAATGATTTAAATGTTCAAAAACAAAAATATGAACAATTATCTGGATTTTCTTCACCAGAAGAGGGATCAATATATGAAACAGAAAAATTTGATATAAGTTATTTGTGGACAACAATTGGAGAATATGCAAGCAAAGAAGGAATAACATTAGCAATGGATGTAAAAAGAGGAACAGGTACAGATCTTTATAACTTAGATTTTACAGTTCAAGGAACATATACTCATTTGTCTACATTTATAACAACAATAGAAAATGATTCTAAATTATCATTTAGAATATATAATTTTAAGCTAGTACCAGGTAGCGACAATGTAAATTTAAAAGCTACATTTACAGTAAAAGATGTAAATATAGATGATAGCAGTTTGATAAAAAATTCTAGCAGTATAGGAAGTTCATCAAACCTATCAAGAAATTTAGAAAACAAATCAACAAATGACACAACAACTAATTCATCTGACAATACATCAAATAATGCTACTGAAAATACAGTACAGTAAGAAAAAAGGAGATCTTTATGGAAAAAAATAATAAAGATTTAATAAAAAATATAGGTATAAGCATATTGGTAATTATTGCATTAATATTACTAATAATGGTAGTCTCTTATAACAAAATTGCAATTGGCAAGGTAATACCAAAAGTAGAAGAATACCAGCTTGATAATGAAATGAAAAATGAATTAGAAAGTGATGAAACAGATGAAAATTCAGAAATAATAACAACATATGAAATAGACGCATCAGATTTGAAACAATATGAAAAAACAAAAAAATACAACAAGGGAAAAGCAAATCCATTTGCAGAAGAATCTAGTTCTTCATCTTCAGAAAATAATTCAACAACATCAGATGAAAACAGCAGTAGCTCTTCTAAATCTGATAATAACAATAATAGTTCATCATCAAAGGGCTTTTACGATGATGATGGAACTAAATAACTTTAGGTTATAATTTATTTTTTAAA
>CAJKDR010000131.1 GCA_905198755.1 uncultured Clostridiaceae bacterium | reverse complement strand
ATTCAAAAAAAATCCGTAAAAATCTTAAATATATTTAACTCTAGAAGTAATTACATTATTTAATAAACTGTTGCTTTTACAGTATAAAAAACGCAACAATGTTTTAGTTGCGTTTTTATTTATTAATATTTTATCTTATAAAATATATTGCTAATATTATTGCTCCAAATATTACTCTATATATAGCAAATACTTTGAAACTTCCTTTTTTTAAGTAATCTAGTAAGAATTTTATTACTATTACTCCTGTTATAAAACTTGCTAATATTCCTAATAGTAATGGTAATGTGAATGTGAATTTTGTTAAGTCAAATATTACTGCTGCAAGTGTTATTGGCATTGCTAGCATAAATGAAAATTTTGCTGCACTTTCTCTGTCTATTTTTAATGCTCTTGCTACTGTCATTGTTATTCCTGATCTTGATACTCCTGGAAATGCTGCTGCTATAGCTTGTGATATTCCTATCAAAACAGATTGTTTTAATGTTATATGTTCATAATCTATTGTTGACTTTGATTTTTTATCTGCTATATATAATATAATTCCCATTATAATTAATGTTCCGGCTATGATTGCCATTTGGAAATTTATATCATCTCCAATAATTTTATCTGATAATTTATCCAATATTAAACTTAATATTCCTGCTGGTATTGTTGCTGCTACTAAGTACCAAAATATTTTTCCTTCTGTTGAGTCTTCTTTTTTTATTGCTTTTTTATATCCTCCTTTTACTAGATTTACCCAATCTTTGAAAAAGAATATTACTAGTGCTAATAATGTTCCTATATGTAGTGCTACATCCATTCCTTCTGATAACATTTCCCAATTAAATATCCATGGAAACACATTTAAATGTGCAGAACTTGAAATTGGTAAAAATTCTGTTAATCCTTGTACTATACCTAAAATAATTGCATGTATGATTGTCATTTTAATTTCTCCTTTATTTTTATCTTTTTATATTTCTTTTACAATATTGTAAAGTGTTTCTTTTATAAATTCTGCTGATGTTACTGGTGCTACTTTCCCTGGTAATGATAATGCCCAAACAAATTTTATTTTTCTTTCTTTTATTGCTGCTTTATCTACTCCTCCTGGATTTGATGCTAAGTCTATTACTAACGCATCGTCTCTTACTTTTTCTAAGGCGTCACTGTCTAGAACCATATACGGAATAGTATTTATTATTATATCAAATTTTTCTAGATTTTCTTTAAGCTCTGGTAATGGTATTTGTTCATATCCATATGCTTTTATCCATGCTAAGTCTGAATTTTTTCTTGCTTCACATGCAACTTTTGCTCCTAGTCCGTTTAACATATGTGATAAAACTTTTCCTATTCTTCCAAATCCTAATACTAATATATTACTTCCATGCAAATTTTTTGGAGTTTCTTCAATTGCTATCTTTATTGCTCCTTCTGCTGTTGAAATCGCATTCAAAACTGAAAGTTCTTCTCTTTTTAATATGTCTATTATTTTTACATCATTTTTTGAAGCTAATTCATATAAGTCTGACTTTATTGAACCTGCTACTAGTATTTTTCCTTTTAGTAATTCCATTATTTCTTCTACTTGAATTTTTTCTTTACTAAATGGCGCATTAATTGTTTCTCCGTTACTTGAAAATGGTATTGGTCCTATTACTATTTCAGAATTATTAATTGCTTCTTCTAATGTTTCACATTTTTTAGTTTCAATTTTGTCGGCTTCTTCTAATCCATATGTGAATACTTGTGCACCTTCATTTATTAACATTTCTGAAAGTTTTACAAGTCTTAAATCGCCACCAATAATTGTTATTTTATTTATCACTAAAATCACTATCCTTTCTCTTTATTATATTATTTAATAGTGTTTTTATGATATATGACTATTTTTCTATTTGCTTTTCAATATTGTTTTCTTTAGTACTATATCTAACACCTAATTCTTTGTAGTTTAATTTTCCTACTAGTTTATATGTTTCTTCAAGATGTTCTCTAACTTTTATTTCTTTTTCTGATAGCTTATATTTCTTTGGCTCTATATCTTCTTCATCTACTGATGGATAATTTATATATCCCTTAATTGGTATAAATATTGGTTCTTCCATCGCTTTTTTATATAAGTTATTATCTAATTCTATTGCTAAATTCAAGCTTTGTGATGCTGTTTCTTTATCTCCTCTTATCATATAAATTTTAGCTAATTCATAATATGCTAGTGGACTTAATTCTTCATCTTCTATACATTTGTTAAAGTATTTTTCTGCTTCTTCTAATTCACCTAGTATTAGTTCTATCATTGCTATGCTATAAGTTGTATTGTATTCTAAAGAATTTATTATTGCTGCTTTTTCATAGCATGTTTTTGCACTAGAAAAGTCATTTAACATTGTGTATATCATTCCCATTGTATAATAAATATCAAAATTGTTTGGATGATATTTTGAAATCTCATTCATAACACTTATTGCTTCTTTGTATCTTTCTTGTTCACAAAGTGCATCACTAAGTGCTATTGATGCTTCTAAATAGTCTGGTTTTTTGTTTACAAGTTTTGTAAGCATATCTAATGAGTCTTCTTTATTTCCTAATTCTTTTAATAAAACTGCTATTTTATAATATGCATCATAGCTTTCTCCATCTAAATCTACAACTTTTACATATTCATCAATTGCTTTTCTAATTCCGCCTTCTTTTTCATATATTTCTGCTAACATTTTATGAGCTGTTTTGCTATCTGATTTTTTTTCAATTAATGCTAGTAACAATTTTTTAGCTTGCTTTTCTTCTTTGCAAAAAATTAGGCTTTTAGCAATTCCTATATATATAATTTCTGTTAAATTAATATTTTTCTTTTCTAAAATTA
>CAJKDR010000130.1 GCA_905198755.1 uncultured Clostridiaceae bacterium | reverse complement strand
TAGCCTTTGATGATACCCTGTGTAAAAGTATGAGCTATAGAGTCGATTTTTTCCTGAGGCAGGCTGTTTAAATATTTTGCGGTCTTTACCTCATTGTCAGTGACATATTCACCTGAAAAATAGAGGTATCTCAGGTCCTCAAGATTTTCATTCATTATTATATCTTTGATAAAAGACATTTCAGGGTTGAGCATATCGTTAAGACCTGCCTTGATGGTAACATCACTGTAATCAAAGAAATAATAATAAAGTGCAGACCTTATCTGTTCCGGTTTGCAGTCAGAGTCCTCAAAAAGATTGTATATCTCAATAAAAAGCTCAAATAT
This sequence comes from uncultured Clostridiaceae bacterium, assembly GCA_905198755.1. Lineage (GTDB taxonomy): Bacteria > Bacillota > Clostridia > TANB77 > CAG-508 > HGM13634. The sequence goes on along the minus strand of CAJKDR010000130.1, from coordinate 2,546 downwards.
AGTTGTAAGATTAAAAAGCCGTTCTTCGATAGCATTAGGGATATTGCTGTGAAGCTCTGCATAGAGAGCACTGAGATACAGACCGGTCTCGGCACCAAAGCGTTTAACCGCATATGCGGGGTTGGTGTAACTTGTCTCATACTTTGCAGGGTCAATATCTTCATAGAGCCCCTGATTGAGATGAAACAATTCAGACTCAGTAAGTGTTTTTAATATATTGTTTTTTGAGGACATTTATGATAAAATTCAATTATGTTTAAATAGGAGATTTATAAATGGAATTAACAGATGATGTTAAATTTGTTAAAGGAGTTGGACCTAATAGGGTAAAACTTTTAAATAAATTAAACATATATAATTTAGAAGATTTAATTACATATTATCCAAGAGAATATGAAGATAGAAGCAAGCCAAAAAAGATAGCAGATACTGAAAATGGAGAAGAATGTTTAATAGAAGGAATTGTCACATCTCATATTAAAGAAATTAGAGCACATAGAAAAAACATGATAATCTATAAATTGATTGTTAGAGATGATACTGATTCTTGTGAACTTGTATGGTATAACCAATCATATTTAAAAAAGATGTTTAGAATTGGTGAAACATATAATTTTTTTGGAAGAATAAATAAAAGAATTGGACAAACAGAAATGGTATCACCAGTATATGATTTAGAAGGAAATAATAAAAATACAGGTAGAATAATTCCTATATATCCATTAACATATAGCTTGTCACAAAATACTTTAAGACACATAATAGAAGAGGGGCTAAATCAAGCAAAAGATAAAATAGCAGAAACATTACCAGAGTATATACTAGAAGAATATAAATTAATGAAACTAAAAAATGCAATGCAAAGTATACATTTCCCAAAAGAATTAAAAGATTTTGGTGAAGCACGAAATAGGTTAGCTTTTGAAGAATTACTAACAATGCAACTGCTATTATTAAACTTGAAAAATAAATACAAGAATACAGAAAAAGGTATAAAGTTTGATTCAAAAGTAAAAATGTCAGATGTCATAAACGATTTACCATTTAAACTTACAAAAGCTCAAACAAGAGTGTTGGAAGAAATTGATAGTGATATGGAATCAGATAAAGCAATGAATAGGTTACTTCAAGGAGATGTTGGATCTGGAAAAACTATTGTATCCATAATTGCAGCCTATAAAGCGGTAAAATCAGGATATCAAATGGCAATGATGGCACCAACATCAATATTAGCATCACAACATTTAGAAAATTTTAAAAATGTATTAGAAAAATATGATATAAGATGTGAGCTTTTACTAGGAAATACAACTAAAAAGAAAAAAGAAGATATACTATCAAGACTAAAAGATGGAGAAATAGACATCATAATAGGAACACATTCTTTACTAGAAGAAAATGTGATATTTAAAAATTTAGGACTAGTAGTTACAGATGAACAACATAGATTTGGAGTAAGGCAAAGAAGCACAATTGTATCAAAAGGAAAAAATCCAGATGTACTTGTAATGACTGCAACGCCAATTCCAAGAACATTAGCACTTATATTATATGGGGATTTGGATATATCTATAATAGATGAATTGCCACCAAATCGAAAAAAAATTGATACATTTGCAGTAAGAAAAGCATTAGAGGAAAGAGTTAACAACTTTGTAAAAAAACAAATAGATGAAGGTAGACAAGCATATATTGTATGCCCACTAGTAGAAGAAAGTGAAGAAATAGAAGCAAAATCAGTAGATGAACTAACAGAAAAATACAAAAATGAAGTATTTAAAGAATATAAAGTAGAATGTTTACATGGAAAGATGAAACCAAAAGAAAAAGAAGAAATAATGCAGAGGTTTAAAGAAGGAAAAATAGATATACTAATATCTACAACAGTAATAGAAGTAGGAGTTGATGTTCCTAACAGTAATATAATGGTAATAGAAAATGCAGAAAGATTTGGACTAGCACAGCTACATCAATTAAGAGGAAGAGTAGGGAGAGGAGAATATCAATCATATTGTATATTAAAATATCAAGGAAATTCAGAACTTATTAGAAAACGTATGCAAGTAATGCAAGAAACAAATGATGGATTTATAATTTCAGAAAAAGACTTAGAATTACGTGGATCAGGTGAATTTTTTGGAACAAAACAACATGGAATACCAGAATTCAAAGTAGCAAATTTATTTGAAGATATAAAATTATTAAAACTAGTGCAAAGTGCAGCAATAAAAATATTAGAAGAAGATCCAGGACTAGAAGAACAAAAGAATATAAGATTAAAAAACATTATAGATAAAAAATTATCAACAAGAATAGAAATATAAAAATAGGAGAATGAACATGGGAAAGATAATATTAGGAATAATAGGACTATTAATAACAATAATAGGAATAATAATGATATTTGATGCAAGATATTTAACAAAAAGATTCTTCGGATTTGGTGACCAAAACGAAGCAGCACTAGGATTCAAAATGATAGGATTTATAATAGCAATAGTAGGAGCATTAATATTCTTTTTTAACAAATAAAAATTGACAAACTA
>CAJKDR010000129.1 GCA_905198755.1 uncultured Clostridiaceae bacterium | reverse complement strand
CATTATGATAGAAATGTTTGACGACCGGGTAGAGATTTCCAATCCCGGAGGACTTCTACCTGTTGTGGCTAAAGATTTCGGGCATAAAAGCATGACACGTAATCCGCTAATTTTCGGTTTATTTACCCGTATGCACTTGGTTGAAAGAGTGGCATCCGGTATTCCTCGTATGCAGGAAGCTATGAGGGAAGCGAATCTACCCGAACCGGAATTTCATACGGAGGGGATGTTTACAGCTGTATTTAAAAGAGGGATTAGTATCAAAAATGATACTGTAAATGATACTGTAAATGATACTGTAAAATCAAAGGAGCAGGAAGTCCTAAACATTATCAAACAGCATCCAGGACTTAACTCATCTAAGATAGCAAAATTAATAGAAAGAAGTGTGCCTACCACTAAGCGCTATTTAAATTCTTTGGTCAAATTAGAGTTGATAGAATTTAAAGGAGCACAAAAAAATGGAGGATACTTTCTAATTTAAATAGAAATCATATGAAGCCAACAGTTGAGAATTTTGAAATTTTAGGACTCTTTGGAGGTAAAGACGTAAAATTATCCTTTACCAATAAAGTGCAAATTTACATTGGAGAAAACGGTTTAGGTAAAACAACAGTATTGAACACACTGTATTATCTATTAAGTTTAAAATTTGAAGAATTGGTAAATATCAATTTCTCAGAAATTAAAATTAGGATTAATGAAAAAAACTATAGTTTTACAAAAACCGATTTACAAGGATATGTAAATCGAAATAGAGAAAGAAATAGAAAAAGTGGGATATATAATCATATAGATAAATTACTAGATGACAATAGTATTTTATCTTTAAAAAAAATTGTAGATGGCAAATCTGATACACAATTTGATAAAATATTAAAAATTAAATCCTATCTAGAAAAGACAGGGCTTTCTATTAATGCTCCATCCTCATATATCTATGATGTAATTATAGATATTATTACACAACGTACAGAAAATAAATCAATACCTTTATTTGTAGAAGATATACGGAAAATTGATAGTAGAATTTTATATTTTCCAACTTATAGAAGAGTTGAAAAAGATCTTCAAAATTTAATTAGTGCCATTAAAAAAGAAAGAGAAGACGATGATGATATGTGGCATATATCAATGCATGAAGATGAAGATAGTATAATTTCAATGTCCAAATTAATACATTTTGGCATGACGGATGTTCAAAAAAGAATACGAGTTATACTAAATCAAATCACAAAAATATCAAGAGAAAAATTAGATGCATTATCAACTGATTTATTAAAGAAAGAAATCAAGGGATTTCCAGATAATATTAAAATAAAAGCAGAAGATATTTCAACCATCAAAACAATTCTAAGTAGGGAACAAGTCGGCTTAGACCCTGAAGATAAAAATTTCGTTTTAGACTTAATTGAAAGTAGAAAAATATATAATAGAGACAATAAGCAATTGCTATATTTATTATCTCAACTGCTAAATATTTATGATTCATACTCCATTTATGATAGAGGTATAAAAAATTTTGTTAGTGTATGTAACAATTATTTGCATGAAAAGGAGTTTATTTATAACGAAGTCGATTTAAAATTGGAACTTCGACAAATTAATGATAGTAATAACAAAGACATAGATCTTAATGTATTGAGTTCAGGAGAGAAACAAATAGTTTCACTCTTTTCTATAATTTTTTTAGAACCACAAAGAGATTTTATTTTTTTGATTGATGAGCCTGAATTATCTCTATCAATATTTTGGCAGAGGAATTTAATTCCTGATATAATAAAGTCAAATAAATGTGATTTTCTATTAGCAGTCACCCATTCTCCTTTCATATTTGAAAATGAATTTGAAGAAAATACTATTGGGTTAAGTGAATTTATGTCAAGTAGTAAATTAGACAATGAACGAAAAAGATAAATATATTGAAGCTAGAGATAATTCTATTGCAAAGCTTTATCTGGAATTTGATTTATGCAAAAACAACAATCCTAATGCTTTTTTTGCTTTTTTTGAGGGCAAAGATGCCCCTTATTATTCTATGCGTATAGAAAGAATCTCCAATAAAGAAGTTGAACCAATAAAATGTAAAGGTAAGTCCAACGTGAAAGGCATATATAAATATCTTTCAAAAAAAAATGAATATAATAGATATTCTACAGGGTTCTTTATAGATAAAGACTATGATGATAATGAATTAGAGTACATAAACAATAATTTCTATGTAACTCCATGTTATGCAATTGAAAATTTTTATTGTAATGATAAATGCCTAGAACGAATTTTAAAATGTGAATTGGGATATAATTCATCAGACGAAGATTTTCAAAAAATCAAAGAGGATTATTTAAAATTTCAGAATTCATATAATGCTAGTATTTTACTTTTTAACTCATGGTATTTTGCTGTTAAAAGAAAAAGCCATGAATTGAAATTATCATTAGATAAAGAATTGCCCAAAGGCTATCTGCAATATAATCTTGAAGATAGAAGTGTAACGCAATTATATTGCATAAATTCTATTTTTAACGACTTTAAAGACAAAGCACCTATACCAAATGAAGATGAGTTAAATCACGCAAAAGAACAAATATCTAGAGATCTTGTACAAAATCTACGTGGAAAATATGAGATGCATTGTTTAGTTGTTTTTTTACAAAGAATCATTGAAGAACTAAAAGGAGGAAAACCCTCTTGCTTGAAAAAAAAGAAAGTGAATTTAAATATTGGAGATAATAATGCTATATCTATATTAGCCCAATATGCAGAGGAATCAGATTCTTTACAAGAATATGTCATCAAAAGAATAAAATAATTATCTTTGTATTCAGAAATCGTACCCAAGATACAAACTTGTGTTGAACGGTGCAAAGCTGTGAA
>CAJKDR010000128.1 GCA_905198755.1 uncultured Clostridiaceae bacterium | reverse complement strand
TATTAGTTAATCAGAATTTATCAGCAAATATTATTACATTTGTAATAGTACTGGGATTAAATGGTCTATCTAATCCATCATCTGATGCATTATCTAGTAAATATGTAGAAAGTGAACATAGAGGGAGATTTAATAGTTTCTATAGTATAAGTAAAATATTAGGAACAGTTTTAGCAAGTTGTTTAGTGGCTTGGGGAGTAATAAGTAATAAAACATTAATTTTATTTGTTGTACTTACAGTTTTCTTTTTATTACAATATCTTGCAATATCAAAAATAGATTACAAACCAGAAAAAAAATCAAGTGCTTTCAAATCTAGTATGAAATACTTAATACATAGTAAGAGTAAATATAAGATTATATATGCACTAAGGACTAATCATATAATAGAAAGGCAATTTGTTCCTTTGTATTTATACTTATTATTACAAGATTTTAAAACATTTTCAGTAGTTACTATAGTATCACTATTATTTCAAGTTATAACGATTATTTTAATAGGAAAATATACTGATAAAGACATAAAAAAATCAAATAATTTAGTTACAATAATAAAATCTAGTATTACACTAATATACCTATTTGTGAAAGATAAATTTATAATATCTATAAATAAAGCAGTTAGTGATAATGTTTCAAAAGTTTATGAAACATCAATACAGACTTCAATACAAAATATTATTAAAGAATCAAAAGAAGATAATGAATTGTTATCAGCAGTTGGACAAATGAGTTTATGTTTTACAGAAGTTTTTGTATTTGCATTATTGGCTTTTATAGCAAAATTTGTTGGAGAAAATGTTTTTTATGTGATATTTATATTATCAATAGTCTCTACGATTATTATAAACATTGATATAAAATCAGAAAATAAGAAACATCTATAAAGCTTTTTGAAAACTTTGTTGCAATTTATAAAAAATATGATATACTTTAATAAATTGATTGATATTTGTATCAATCGTTATGAGAGCCAAAAAAGTTGTAGATAACTACGCCAACGGCACCAAGGGAGAGCAAGAATTGTAACAATTCTTACTCTCTTATTTTTTGTGAATTTTTAGCAATCTGCTAATCTTTTGCTAATCAACCTTGTCCAAAAACACGTCCCTATTGACCAAAGTATATTCCATTGATACAAAAAAGTCATCCCCTCAGTTCTATTTCTAGAAATTGAGGGGATTAGTAGTGATGAAATTAATCAGTTACTACACCTGTCACAGGTTTTTTTAAGTTGGCCAATTGAGAAAAGGATTTCCTGATTGATTCTGCCTTCTGTTCTTCTGAATCTTGTACGCCGTTAAAAGCTCTTTCAGCTTCAGCCTTAAGACCTTCATAGTTAAGCCCCATTTCGTGAGTCCACACTGGACGGCCAAGAAGAAATTCTAGAGCCTCATGAAACTCTTCAAATGATACCAAAAGTATTGGATTCATAAGTTGGTAGTAGCCAAGAACTTTTTTATCTTTGCTGGTCCACCAATGATTGTCTTCGAACTTTTCCATCTGTTCAAGACAGGACTTAACTGTTTTACAGTTTTTTTGATCTTCGGAAGTTCCGCTTTCTGGTTTATTACCAATTGCAAGAAAGGTATCAACCTTTTCATTTCCTAAGATTTCTCTCAAATATTTGATGTTTTCCTCATTGAATGTTTGTGCTGTCTTTTGCATAGTGTGTATGCCTCCTAAAAATATTTTTTGATTAGCCACTCGTTTTGTCATTACTATAGCAACGACAATAAAAAATTGACCTAATTATATTATACTACTATTTACATAAAAAGACAAGCATGAGGCTTTTATAAGAACGGATATGGTCAATAGGGACGGAGAATTTTGACATAGAGATATAAAATATTAACAAAAAAAGATATGTAAATTTATGCTATCGCTCAACATAAATTTGCAATTTTATACAAGATATTATATGATTAATAATGTTAAAAAATAAAGATGAAGGTAATAAATAGTATGAAGAGATTTAGTGAAGATGATATAGAAGAAATAGTAGATATATTAAAAAATAATGGGGTAATTAGTGTTCCTACAGATACTGTGTATGGTGTGTGTGCAAGAATTGATTCTAAAAAAGCTCATGATAATTTGATTTTAGTTAAAAATAGACCGGAAACTAAACCATTTCCTGTTATGTGTGCTAATGAAGAACAAATAAAGGGTATAGCTATTGTAAATGAAAAAGCTGAAAAAATAATTAAATCATTTATGCCTGGACCAATAACTATAGTGTTAAATAAAAAAGAGACACTACAAGATTATGTTACTAATGGAAAGAAAACTATTGCAATAAGAATGGCAACATCAAAAACTTTAGAAAAAATAATATTATCATTAGGGGCACCAATATTTATGAGTAGTGCTAATCAAAGTGGGGAGAAAACTAGTGAAAGTCTAGAAGAAATAGAAAAGAATTGCCCTAAAATAAATGGAATGCTTGAAGGAGAAATTAAACTTGGAATAGGAAGTACTATAATAGATTGTACTTCTGAAAAAATAAAAGTCTTAAGAGAAGGACCGATTAGATTAGAAGAGATAAATAATATAATAAATCATTCTTAAATACCATAAATTAACATTTTGACTTTATATAATTTTTGTGGTAATATATTAACACAAAAATTATATATTTTTTTAGGGGATTAAAGTGATAAATTTACTTTTATGTGGAAATAAAAAAGTTTTTGATGGAGCACTTACTCAGCTTATATCAATTACAAATAAAACTAAAAGAGATATAACCTGTTATATCTTTACAATGGACGTATCTAGAATTAAACCAGACTATGTTAGTATAACAGATGAACAAGTTGAATTTTTAGAACAAGTGGTCAAATCAAAAAATATTAATAATAAAATTATTAA
>CAJKDR010000127.1 GCA_905198755.1 uncultured Clostridiaceae bacterium | reverse complement strand
GGATTCCCAAATATAAAGATTTGTTGAATACAATATTTATGTGATATTTAAATGATTTTTTTAATAAAGAGCGGCCTTCAGGTCGCTCTTTACTAATGCTTATACTTTGCCTTTCTGAAAGGATTGTTCTGTTATGGCAGGTTCTTATGGTCATAATCTCATGAGCCACCTATCCAAACATAATATGTCGGTGCGTTCTGAGTCATGGCAAAACAACTACTCTTCGTCTATACGCTCAATTTTGAATATAACGGGGCGCGTTCCGTCAGAACAACAGCATATCATTTCGTTTTCACGCTTCATCCACCCCTTCATGATTGAACCACCTTGCAGTCCGGTGTATATATATCGTGAAATAGCATCCCATGCCTCAGAGCAATGTGGCATTTTCGGACCTCCAGCTACTGTGTTCGGGTCAGCGGATGTTTTGACGAGCGTATTCAAGCCTCCATGCCAGAAATGGTCGTTCTCTTCGTCACGCTCAAAGATAAACTCATCGCCAACATTGTAGCATGGACACATTCCTGCTTTAGGGTCGGCGCAATACTTCTCCTGTAGTTCCGGATAGATTTTCTTGTCTATTACGGTCACTTTTACTTTATGCTTCATATTCTTTTAATTTATTTATTATCCAATTCTTTTTTTCTTCTATTATATTTTGAATTTGTCCTTGAGTATAATACCATGGGGCTTTAACAACAACTTCTCCGTTTTGTACTGATAAATATAATTCATTATTTAAATTTTTGTTTACTGTATATGTTATTATATTATTCATATTAAGACCCCCATTTGTTTTGTTTTAGAACTTCTGTTCGCTTATTATTATACGAACATTTTTTTGTTTTGTCAATACTTTTTTATATTTTTTCTCAAAAAAATGTTCGGTTTTTTAGAAAAATAAAACATAGAAAGTTTTAACCTTTCTATGTTTTACTTATTATTTTATTTGCTCTCTTATTTCTTTCATGTATCCTGTTAGTATTTCACAGCTTTCATCTAATTTTTTCTGATTTTCTTCTGATAATTTTAATTCTAATAATTCTCTTGCTCCATTACTATTTATTATTGTTGGCATTCCTATATATATGTCTTTATGTCCGTATTCTCCATTTAAGTATGATGATACTGTTAGTATTTCATTTGTATCATTTAATATGTTTTTAACTATTTTAGCTAAACCTAAACCTATTCCGTAATATGTTGCTTTTTTTCTGTTTATTATTTCATATGCTGAATCTCTAACATCTACATATATTTTATCTAAGTCTTTTAAGTCTCTATTAGTGTCTTTCATAATATCTATCATTTTTTTACATCCTACATATGCATGTTCCCATGGAACAAATGATGAGTCACCGTGTTCTCCCATTACATATGCATGTATATTTTTACTTGATACATCTAAATACTTTCCTATTTGATATCTTAATCTTGATGTATCTAGCGCTGTTCCTGAACCTATTACTCTATTTGTTGGAAATCCTGATACTTCTTGAACTACTTTAGTCATTATATCTACTGGATTTGATGCTATTAAGAATATTCCTTTAAATCCACTATTTACTATTTGTGTTGTTATATCTTTCATTATTTTAGCATTTGCTTGTGATAATTCTAATCTTGTTTGTCCTGGTTTTTGATTTAATCCTGCTGTTATAACAACTATATCTGCATCTTTACATTCTGAATATTCTCCTGATTTTACTACCATATGACTTGGTGAACATGGTATACCATCTGATAAATCCATTGCTTCGCCTATTGCCTTGTCTTTTAATACATCTATTAATACTAATTCATTTACTCCTATTCCTTGGTTTACTATAGCATATGCCATACTCATTCCAACAAATCCTGTTCCTACTAAAACTACTTTTCTTTTTTCTATCATAAAAATCACCTTTCTTTTTCTTTATTTTTCCAATAAAAAATTATACCACTTTATTGTATTTAATTCAACAATAAAGTGGTATAATTTAAATTTTTTAAAAACTATTTATTATTCTCTGTACAAAGTCTTCACAACCGTTTACTATATTATCAAAATCAGATATTGTAACTGGACAATCTCCAGTATAAGGATCTAATTGTTCAAATCCTGAGCCTCCATAATTGTACCATTTATATGTTTCTTTTATCTCATTCATATCTCCTCCACTTGTATTATATATTTCGTCTGTATAGTAACATGTCAATACTCCTAGATTTATATTAAATATAAATATTCCTGATAACTTTTTGTTTTTACTAAAAGTTATCATTATAGCATTTTGCGTTTCCGGTCCTAGTTGTCCTTTTAGAGCAATGCATAATTCTCCTTGAAATTCATTGCTACCACTTCCTTGGTTGTCTTTTTCCATTAATTGTAGTATTGTGTTTTTTTCTTGTTTCGTTAATTCATACCATTTTCTTTCTTCATTTGTTAGTGAGTATTCTTTTCCATTTATTGTTACTTTTTTATCTTCTAAATTTATATTATCTTCTTCTACATTTATTTTTTGTTCTTTTAATGCTTGTTTTAGATTGTTTTTTGTTAATCCTTCTTTCTCCATATAACATTGTGCTACTGCTAATTGTATACTTTCTTTTATTTTTGCCTCATTATATGTTGCAACTGCTTCATTTGATTTTCCTATTAGTCCTCCATCTATTGCTATTTTTATACTTACCATTGCTAAGATTAGTAATACTATTATTGTTATTACTAGTGCTACTAATGTGATACCTCTTTGTTTTTTTAATTTTGATTTCATATTTGTTTTCCTCCTTAATGTTTTTATTTGATTTATTTTATAAATTGTAATTTGCTTTTCATATCATTGTTCAGATTAAAGGTTGTAGTTGTCCTGCAACGGGTACATTGTTTATAAATTTTTACTTCGTCCCAACGGAGCTA
>CAJKDR010000126.1 GCA_905198755.1 uncultured Clostridiaceae bacterium | reverse complement strand
TATAATATTAATTAAAAATTGTAATGCAATTTACTCGGGCGTATAGAGTAATGCACTTACCTCAAATATTTTTAATATATAAAAAGGTTAGAATATAACACTTCTAACCCCTTTATGAATTAATTATTAAAATCTACTTTAACATTTTTTCTTGCTTCTTCGCTTTCAGCTGCAAATAATGTTTCAGGTTTGAAAGCAAACATATTAGCTATTATATTACTTGGAAATACTTCTAATTTAGTGTTATACATTGTAACAGTATCATTATAGAATTGTCTTGAAAATGATATTTTGTTTTCTGTATTTCTTAATTCTTCTTGTAATTCCATAAAGTTTTGGTTTGCCTTTAAATCTGGATAGTTTTCACTTACTGCCATTATTGTTTTTAATGCTCCTGAAAGTTGATTGTTTAATTCTGCTTTTTCATCTACAGTAGTAGCATTTGCCCATGAAGTTCTTAGTTCTGTTACTTTTGTTAATGTATCTTTTTCATGTTGCATATATCCTTTTACTGTTTCAACAAAGTTTGGTATTAAATCAAATCTTCTTTGTAGTTGTACATCTATTTGACTCCAAGCATTTTTTACTTTTTGTCTTGATGTTACTAAACCATTATACATAGCAATAATAATAACAGCCAATACTACTATAATTCCTAAAACCCATACCATAATGAATCCTCCTTAAAATTTTGTTATTTTTATATTATCACATACTAATAATTATTACAATATCTATTTTTATATTTTAAATATGGTTTTTGTATTTTTATTTGTAATATCTGCTATTTCTTCTAGTGTTTTGTTTTTTATTTTTCCAATTTTTTCTGCTACATATTTGACATTCATACAATTATTTCTAGTACCTCTAACTGGCTCTGGTGCCAAATATGGACTGTCTGTTTCTATTAATATTCTATTTTCTGGTATCATTTCTATTATTTCATTTGCATTTTTTGCATTTTTAAATGTTACAACTCCAGATAAAGATATGTAGTAACCTAGCTTTAATGCTTCTTTTACTAATTCTCTATTTAGTGGGCAACAATGAAAAATCCCTCTATTTTTAACTTCATTATTTTTTATTATTTCTAATGTATCATTTATTGCATCTCTTGTGTGTATTACTATTGGTAAGTTATATTTATTTGCTAATTCTATTTGTTTTTTAAAGATTATTTTTTGTAATTCTTTATTTTCTTTATTCCAATAGTAATCTAAACCAATTTCTCCTACTGCTACTATTTTTCCATTATCATCTGCTTTTATTAACTTTTCTATTTCCAAAATATTTGTATCTATATCTTTATCTTCTTTTATATCTTCAATATCATTTGGTGAAATCCCAACTATTGAATAAAGTTCTTTATATTCTTTTACTATATTTAATGCTTTTTTTGAACTTTCAATGTTATATCCAGCTACAATGAAATTAGATACTCCATTTTTTAATGTTTGCTCTATTATTTTTTTTCTATCATTATCAAATTTTTCATCATTATAATGTGCATGTGAATCAAATAAGTTCATTTTTGCTCCTTTATTTATACATTACAACTACTGTTGCTACTGCATATTCCTTGCAATGTGATATACTAATATCTATATCTTCTATTTTTTCCATTATTTTTGTATTTATAAAATTAACATATGGTCTTCCATTTTCGTCATTTATTATTTCTGCATTTTTCCATGATATATCAAATTTGTTATTTAATAATTTTGATACCGCTTTGAATATTGCTTCTTTTGCTGCAAATCTAGCTGCATAATGTTGATATTTTGCATTTTTTTTGCTTTCACAATATTCTATCTCTTTTGGGGTATAGATTTCTTCTATAAACTTTTTTCCTATATTCTCTATAGAATTTTTTACCCTTTCTATTTCTATAATATCTGTTCCTGTATAAATTTTCACGATATACTCCTTTGTTTAGAAGTTACATAATTAATATATTTGATACTTATTTAAAAAACATCCAACTCGCTAGATTTGATATTCCTAGTAGTATTGCTACTATTAGCATTATTATAATTACTTTATTTTGCTTTTCATTTTTTTCTATTTTTAAATTTTTATAGAATGTATCATATTTAACTTTTACTTCATAATATAATTCTTCTAAATTCATTTTTTCTTTACATCTTTTATAAATCTTTTGTCCCAAACCTTCTGTTGTTACTTCATTTATCCAGATATCTTTTGTAAAGTTTATGAATTTATTTAAAGTTTTTTTGTTTTGTTTTTTATTGTTAAATTCTTTACTTAATTTTTTCAAATAATACCTTTGTCCGAGTGAGATTAAATATGTATATAAATATTGTCTTTCATATATACTTGGAATTTTAGTATAGTTATTTTGATCTGTTGAAGAACATATCAAAAAACTTCCTTTATTATTTATTCTTAATCTCATAAAGCTTGAGTTTGTTATCATTGTTAATTTATCATAATCAACATTTACATTTGTATTGCTAGGTAATACGTTTGAAAATTTTATAAATTCATTTTTAATATTTTCAAAGTCTGTATCTTTGTTCCAGTTTTCTGAGTCTATACATACATATGAATATGTTAGAAACATATCATCATTTATATCAATATTTCTACTGTTTACTCTTTTACCAGTTATATCTGTAATTATCTCTGATATTTTTTTTATATTACTAAATGCATCTGTTTGTATTTTTATTTGTTCTAATTTCTTTAAACTTTTATTTTCAAGATTAATATTTCCAAATTTATAGTTAAAGTTTAATAAATCAGAAAATTTATCTGTTTCTTCTATATGTGTTTTAAATAACAAAAAACAAATTCCATTTTTCAAACATACTATTTCTATTTTTAATATCTTAAAAAATATTCCGTCTTTTTCTTGTATTTTTCCTTGCATTACTTCT
>CAJKDR010000125.1 GCA_905198755.1 uncultured Clostridiaceae bacterium | reverse complement strand
ATAAATAAAAAGAGAAAGTAGGAAATAGAGATGCTAATAACATTTGTGAGAACAATAATTTTATATATTATAGTATTAATAGTTATGAGAATGATGGGAAAAAGAGAAATTGGCCAATTGCAACCTTTTGAACTTGCAATATCAATAATGATAGCAGACTTGGCTTCTGTTCCAATGACAGAATTAGGAATCCCATTATCAAATGGAATAATTCCTATATTAGGAATGTTATTTATGCATATGATAATCTCATTTATAAATATAAAAAGTGTAAATATGAGAAAAATAATATGTGGTAAGCCAGCAATTTTAATATATAGAGGAAAAATAGAAGAGAAAACATTAAGAAAAGAAAGATTTACTGTGAATGAACTACAAGAAAGATTAAGAGGAAACAATGTATATAATATACTGGATGTAGAATATGCAATATTAGAGACAAATGGCGAAGTTACAGTAATTCAAAAACCAGAAAAAAGAAATGTAATACCAGAAGACTTAGGCATAACACCAGAATATGAAGGAATACCATATGACTTAATAGTAGACGGAAAAATAATGTACGAAAACTTAAAAAAAATAGGAAAAGACTATAAATGGTTAGAAAAACAAATAAAAAATTTTGCTGCAAAACCACAAGAAATTTTGTTAGCAACAATTGATGGAAAAAATCAAATATTTTGTCAGAAAAAAGGAGAAAAACAATCATGTACAAAGAAATAATTATAACAATATTAATAGTAGTGCTAATATTAGGATTAGATATTATAACAAGTAGATATACAGCGAATGCAATAGCTGATCTTTCGAAAAACTTAGATGAATTAAAAACAGATTTAGACACTAGAAGTGAAGATAATATAGAAGAAAAAACAAATAATATATTTACAAAATGGAGAGAACATTATGATGTATTAGCATACTATATAGAACATGATGAACTAGAAAAAGTAGAAACACAATTAACAATGCTAAGATCAGACCAAAATGAAAAACAATATGAAGAATGTAAAAAAGAAATTGACACAACAAAATTTATATTAAAACACATAGAAAATAAAGAAAAATTTACATTACAAAGTGTATTCTAAATATTGACAAATAAAACAATTTGTTTTAAAATACAATTATTAGTAAAAATATAAAATAAAAGGAGAAAAACAAATGAAGAGAAAAATCAGTAATAACAAAGGAATTACTCTGATAGCGTTAATAATTACAATAATAATTTTATTAATCTTGGCAGTAGTAAGTATACAAATAGTTAAACAAAATGGGTTAATAAAAAGAGCTTCAGATGCAGTAGATTTTCATAATACTAAAGAAAAAGAACAAAATACAACATTAGATACTATGACAAGTATGATAGATTCATTTAACAAAAAAGAGCTAGAAAAACCAACAAAAGAAGAAGAAAAAAAATTCAAACCATACAAAGATGTAGATGCAACTGAAGATGAAACAGCAGATGTAACTAAAATAATAGCAGGTTATGGAATGGAAGACTTATCTAATTTTTCTTCAGATGCCTTGGGAATTATATATGGCAGAGAAAATAAAAATATGATCTTACAAATCAATGATGTAAAAAATGATAAAATGTATGCATACACAGATTCAGATGAAACAGCAAAGGCTTTGAATATAAAAAGTAAAAAATGGTATGTGGGTTCAGGCTATGATTCAATGAAACCATTAGAAGAATATAAAGGACCAAGTCCAATACAAGTATCAGATTTTCCAAGTAATTGCATATATAGTGTAAGTTATTTAGAGAAAATAATAAGAAGTTTTGGAACAGAACCAGATACAAATATACTTTATAAATTATCAAGATTAACCCCAGAAGAATTGAAACAATGTGATACCCAAAAAATAGAAGGAAATTATTTAGTGGCTGCTCATAATTTTAATTCTAAAAACCCAGCAGAAAGTGATTTCCTTGTTATGGCAATACAAGATGAAAAAGATTTTGGAATTATTATATTAGATGGTAAAAGTCAAAAACAATATGTATATTATGATACAAAAGGATTTGGAGGACCACAAATAAAAAAAGAAAAATACAATAGATGGTGTGTATGGGGAAATTATGATGGCTCATTATATGAAACTGCAGAATACACAGGAAAATCACCAATAAATTTATCAGATTTCACGGAAGGAGAAATATACTGTAAATCATATTTAGAAAAGATTATAAAAAGTTTTGAATAATAAAAAAGCATTGGATAAATTCCAATGCTTTTATTCTGTTATAACAAAATTGTTTTTACACTAATCTATTCAAATTACCGTTTGTATAATCTTTTCCTTCTAATTTATTTCTTGATTTCACTGTTTTTATAATCATATTAATTTCTTCAATGTTTTCATCTAATATATCAATTCTTAAATTATCAATATTGATATCATGTGTATCTATTGAATTTATTTTGCTATTATAAATCGTTGTGATCGTTTGAATGTTATCTGGCAATACTCTAAATAGAAAGTTCATTCTATCTTTTAAATAATATTTTTTATTAGAATTGCATTTTTGCTCGCATTCAGGATAACATTTATTAGATTTACCAAGTAAGCAATAACCAGAATTCATAACAGGAATATTACCATAAACAATAAATTCAGTAGGATTATTGCAATTACCTGATATATTATTAATCTCATTTTTATTTAATTCAGGAGAGATTGTAAATACATTGCAATCTTTTAGAATATTTATAGTATTATTATTGAATATATTTAAAGTGTAGTTTGCAATAAATTCATATTTATTTTTATATTCAGATAATAATTCTAAATATCCAATGTTGGATATTATAAAGCCTTTGATGCTATGTAATTTTAAGCAATCATCAATTATATTTTTTAAAAGATTTCTATAATTAGATTTTAAT
>CAJKDR010000124.1 GCA_905198755.1 uncultured Clostridiaceae bacterium | reverse complement strand
GTCCTGCAACGGGTACATTGTTTATAAATTTTTACTTCGTCCCAACGGAGCTACCTGCTCCATAAAAATTTATAAACAAAATCCCCTGCACGGACTTTAAGTTATACAGCTGAACAATGTTACTCTACAAAGTTTAATTGATTTATTTAACTATAAGATATAATCATACAAATTACAATTCGAGAAATATTACAAAAAAATTACAAAAATACCCTTGACATACGGAAATAAGCATTGTATAATAGAATAGCATGTAGATTTGCGAAGAAGCAGGATGTGGCTACATTAACATTAGATTAATGGAGGGAACTCCTGTGGAGTATGTCTTGGCTTAGACCGGGCGATAAGTTATAATAAGCACTTATCCCAAGATAATCATGCGTAAACTTGGGATTTAAAAAAGGAGTTAAAAGAAACACCAGGGTGCGTTTAACTTGCCATAGAAGGTCAATGATGCAATGGCATCAGACATTATATTAATAAGGAGGGAAAAATATGGCAACAACAAACAAAGCTGTAGGAAGTGAAAAAATAAGAATAAGATTGAAAGCTTATGATCACGTTGTTTTAGATCAGTCTGCTGAAAAAATAGTAGATACTGCTAAAAGAACAGGAGCTAAAGTATCAGGACCTATTCCATTACCTACACAAAAAGAAATAGTAACAATTTTACGTAGTCCTCATAAACACAAAGATTCAAGAGAACAATTCGAAATGAGAACACATAAAAGAGTTATAGACATTCTTTATCCAACACAAAAAACAGTTGACAGTCTAATGAAATTAGAATTACCAGCTGGTGTAGATATAGAAATAAAATTATAAAAATATTAAAAACTTATGCTGACAGAAAGCCAGCCAATGAGAGGAGAGAAAAAATATAATGAAAGCAATTATAGGAAAAAAAGTTGGAATGACACAAATATTTGATGAAAAAGGATATGTTATTCCAGTTACAGTTATTGAAGCAGGACCTTGTTTAGTAGCACAAGTTAAATCAGAAGAAATTGATGGATACAATGCTGTTCAATTAGGTTTTGGAGAAGTAAAAGATAAACATATTAACAAACCAGAAAAAGGACATTTTGAAAAATCAAAATTATCAGCTAAAAAGCATTTAAGAGAATTCAGAGCAGATTCTATAGATGTAAAAGTTGGTGACGAAGTTAAAGCAGATGTTTTTGAAGCTGGAGACAAAATTGATGTTCAAGGAACAAGCAAAGGAAAAGGATTCCAAGGTGTTATAAAACGTCATGGACAACATAGAGGACCTATGGGACATGGTTCTATGTATCATAGAAGACCAGGTTCAATGGGATCTACTTCTACACCAGGTAGAGTATTTAAAGGTAAAAAATTACCAGGACACATGGGAGTTCAAACAGTTACAATACAAAACTTAGATGTAGTTAGAGTAGACATGGACAAAAATGTTATTTTAGTAAAAGGTAGTGTACCTGGACCTAAAGGTGCAATATTAAAAATAAAATCAGCAGTAAAAAGTGCTAAATAGGGAAAGGAGGAAAAAGTAAATGCCAAAAGTAAGCGTATATAATATAGAAGGTAAAAAAGTTAGCGATATAGATTTAAAAGAAGAAGTATTTGGAATTGAACCAAACGAAGCTGTTATACATAGCGTTCTTGTAAACTATCAAGCTAATCAAAGACAAGGTACTCAAAGTACAAAAACAAGATCAGAAGTTACTGGTGGAGGAAGAAAACCTTGGAGACAAAAAGGAACAGGTAGAGCTAGACAAGGTAGTATACGTGCTCCACAATGGATAAAAGGTGGTATAGCATTAGGACCTAAACCACGTAGCTACAAATATGTAGTAAATAAAAAAGAAAGAAGATTAGCTGTAAAATCAATGCTAAGTATGAAAGTTTTAGAACAATCATTAGTAGTTGTTGATAAACTAGCTTTCAATGAAATAAAAACAAAGAACATGGTAAATGCATTAACTAATTTAAAAGTAACAGGAAAAACATTAGTAATGTTACCAGAAAAAAATGAAAAAGTTCAAAAATCAGCAAGAAATATAGAAGGTGTAAAAACTACATTAGTAAATACAATAAATGTTTATGATTTATTAAAATACAATAATTTGGTTGTTACACTAGATACTATTAAAAAATTAGAGGAGGTGTACGCATAATGATAGCAGAAGAAGTTATTATAAAACCTATCATTACTGAAAGAAGTAGTGAAGACCTACAAGAAGGAAAGTATACCTTTAAAGTAAACAAAAAAGCTACAAAAATAGAAATAGCAAAAGCTGTTGAAAAACTTTTTGAAGTAAAAGTTTTAAAAGTTAACACAATAAGTGTTAAAGGAAAAGAAAAAAGAGTAGGAGCTCATAAAGGTATGACATCTGATTGGAAAAAAGCTATTGTAACAATAGATACAAATCCATCAGAAAAAACATATTTAGCTAAAGGTGGAAAAGAAGTTAAAGTAGCTAAGAAATATAAAGATAGCATTGAAGAATTTATGGGTGCTTAGATTATAAGCTACAACTAACACACTAACCGTTAGATAAAATATAATTTAACAATATCTAGATTAAACTAGGATAATAAATAAATATCTGTTATGCGGAGCAGGAAAAAATTCGTAAATTTAATTAATAGAGAAGAGGATTTATCAAAAACGAACAGTACTAGGCATTCGAAATATTATTGAAGAGGCAGTACTTGTGGTACGGCGATGAAATAATATTTAGAATAACGACGTAATGTGAAGTTTTTCAAAATCCGGAAGGGAAAAGAAAATGGGAATAAGAAGATTCAAACCATATACCCCATCAAGAAGAAACATGACTGTTTCTACTTTCGAAGAAATAACAAAGAAAACTCCTGAAAAATCTTTATTAGCAAAGAAAAAAGAAAAAGCAGGAAGAAACTCATATGGTAGAAT
>CAJKDR010000123.1 GCA_905198755.1 uncultured Clostridiaceae bacterium | reverse complement strand
TTAGGCACCCTATCTTCACATATTTTTTCTTCGTCCATATCTTATTTACTCCTCTCTTAGCTTTCTTCCCTACAAGTTTGTTATTATTAATGCAATAATTTCTAATGGCAGTAATACAATATCTAATGGTATAAATATTAAGCTTAATATTATTGCAATTAAAACTTTATAAACATTCATAAATTTTGAATAGAATATATAGTCATATATAAATTCATTCCATAACCAGTATGTTAACATTCTACTTCTCCTCCAATTTTTTATTTAATTGTTTTACTGCTTGTACTAATTCATTTATTTTATTTCTTATATCAATATCTATACATCTTTCTTTATGTTCTTGCTTATATTCTTCTATACTATCTATATCTATTTCATCTTGTATTAGTTCAAAATCTAATGTTGAAATACTTTTAATTGTATAATCAAAGAAACTTAAATCTTTATATCTTAATAGGTTAATTTTATAGTAAACTTCTTCACAAACCTTATCTCCTATACAATCAATTCCTGTTACTATAAATTTACTTCCGTTCCTTTATCTCTCCATCTGCTATCTTTTTTATTAATTCCCAACCTTTAATTTTCATAGTTACTCTCCTTTCTCTTCCAACATTCTCATATATACTTCTTTTTCTTGTAACTGTTCATTTAAACTTTGTTCTAATAATTTTGTATGTTCATCTGGTCCGATTATATCTCTTTTAAACAAATAAATTGTTGCTCCAATTATCGCTACAAGTCCTACACCTAAGAATATAATCAGAAAAACTTGTAATATTCTTTCAAATATATCATCAAAATCCATCATCTCTTTACTCCTTTATTAAATAATATTTACTTCTATAATTTCATATCTATTGCTTTTAAGTTCATCATTATAGTTTTTCATAGTGGCCCATTTACTTGTTTCAAGTCCTCGACCTTGAATAACTTTTCTATAACATTTTCTTTTTGATGTTTTTATAATTTCAAGTTTTTTATTATAAATATAAGCAATACAATACATAAAATATAATCTATCTTTTGGAGTTTTAAAATTTGTATCAACTCCCCATTCTTTTAAAGCTTGTATAAATTCTTCTTCTGTCATAGTTACTCCTTTACTCACTTTCTTTGATGCAGTTTATAAAATATACTTCATCTTGTCTTATATAAATAAACTCTTGCTTATTACTAGTCCTTATGAGTCTTCCTTTACTATTTCTATACATATCTATTCTCCTATGATTTTATATTCTCTGAATTTCGCTATCTGTAATTCCTGCTTTGTAATCCACTTTTGCCACTTTCCACATTCACTACAAAATAGTCCTCTTCTATTTCCTTGTATTTCCACAAATAATTTTTCACTATTACATTTGTTACATTTATCCTGCATATCTATTATCCTCCTAATAATTAACTCTAATTATGTAACTATTATTCTCTGGCATATAATCTATACTTAGTCTTAAATCTTGCATTTTATCTATTCCATATCTTTCTATTTGCATTCCACCTCTTAAATTTCCTATATGATTGGTTATTGCAAACTTTACTATATTTTCTAATTGTTCTGTATATTGTTTATCTGCTTTTTGTCCTTCTAATTCTGTTTTTAACCTATCATTTTTATTTCTTAATCTACTATTAGATAATTGATAAGTTTGTAATTCTTCCTGCAAATTTTCTATTTTCTTATTTAGCTTTTTTACTTTTCCTTTAACGCTCATCTTCTCCTCCTACTTTATAGCAATTAGCTTTATACTGTTCTTTTGTTAATATTGTTTGTATATCTTCTTCTTTTATGGTTTTATTTAAAAGCGAATCGTCTTCTATAATTAAACACCAAAAATCATTTCCATATTCGTCTACATCTTCATATTTGTCAATAATCAAATGCCTGTTTACTATATCTCCACATCCTATTAAATCTATTAAGTTTTTTTGATATTTTACCTAGTAATAAATGTTCTTCTATTTTTGTGCTTATTCCTGTTGCACAGTCTATATAATATCCTTCTTTTTGTATGTATTTAGTTATTATTCCTTTATATCTTTGGTATATATATTTATCTTTAGGTATATTGTTAAGTTTTTCTTTTTTACTCATATTTTTTACTACCTTTCATCTATTAATCCCCAGAACTTTTCTGCTCCATAATCATTTATAAGTATTTTCCTTAATTCTGTTAATTCTATTTCTTCTAAATCTTGGATGTTATGGTCTTCGCAAAATTTATTAGTTCCAAATGAGCAAGCCCCTGTTATTGCTCTGTATTGACTTCTTGTTACTTTTCCTGTACTTCTAATTTCTTCTACTATCTTTGATGTATCAATATTTTTCATTTTCTTAAATGTTAAATCTTCAATTGCTTCTCTTAATGTATAGGCATGTGCCGATAATTTACCTTCTACTACTATAAATATTTCTTTTATTTCTTTATCTAATAAATCAATTAATCTTATAGCTTTAATAATTGTTATGTTATCTCTTTTTTTCTTTGATATAATTATTGTTGCTATTTCGTCATATATTTCTACTGGATAGAATTCTTTTTTCCATAATATGTAATATGTATTTGCTTTAAGCATTTTTCCATTATGGTCTTTGTATTCTTTATTACCTATTTGTGCAGATTTAGCAAAAATAGGTATTATTTTATTGTCTTCATTTCTTCCATACTCTGCTAAAGAAATCCATGTTCCCTTTTTAGCTTTTATAATAGAATTATATCCGCAAGCAAATCCTATTGAGTTTTCTCCTGAAATATCTATTTGTGCATAGTATCCTGAACTTCCTATTTTTGCATAGTCTCCTGAACTTCCTATTTTTGCAGAGTCTCCTGAACTTCCTATTTGTGCAGAGTATCCTGAACTTCCTATTTTTGCAGAGTCTCCTGAACTTCCTATTTTTGCATAGTCTCCTGAACTTCCTATTTTTGCAGAGTCT
>CAJKDR010000122.1 GCA_905198755.1 uncultured Clostridiaceae bacterium | reverse complement strand
TATTTATATATTTTCTCATATGCTTCACTCCAGTCTTTTTCTGATATGTCAGTAACTGCATCCGTAACATTAAAATCCACCCCTATTGCACCATATATAAATGTACTGCCTTTTGCAAGCTCCTCCCCTTCTTTTCCGAGCATCAGTATTATCTTTTCCTCACTCTGTTCCTTAAATATCTGTCTTATATAAGTCATAACATAATCTTCTATATAAATCGGTCCGGAATACGGGCTTTCCCCTATCTGACGGATATTTTCCGGTTTTTTCACATACTTATGTATCATATCTTCCACAATTTCATCCCCCTATCCTTTACCATGTACTCTTTTAGGATTACGATAACATTTCCGACAGAAAAATTTTGTCAAAATCCCTCACCTGGTTAATGAATATTTTTATTTTTTTTGTAAATTATAGTATATATCAATGTTTATAAAGATTTTATTTAGTCTTTTATTTAAGAAAGGATGATTAAAAATGACTGAAAAACATTTAATTATAACAGGTACTTCTACGGTTTCTTGGAAAGATGCAATTGTAAAAGCAATCCAAGAAGCATCTAGAACAATTGATTATATTTCTTCTGTTAAAATTTTAGAGCAAAGGGCTAACATTAACTCTGATAAAATTTCTCAATATTTTGTAGACTTAGATTTATCCTTTGTGATAGATCGAGACAGAGATTAGGAGGTTTTAGTTATGAATCCATTAGAAACTCAAAAAACATATCAAGATTATGTTGATAAAAAATCTCCTAACTCTCCTATTCTAAAAAACTGTTTTAATGCCTTCTGGGTTGGTGGTTTAATATGTTCAATTGGACAAATAATAAGTGAATTTTGTAAATTTAACGGATTGGATATTCAAATTTCTGGTACTATTGTTTCTATAATTTTAATAGGAATAAGTGCTTTTCTTACTGGTTTAAATATATTCAATAAGATAGGTAAATTTGCTGGTGCTGGTTCTTTGGTTCCGATAACAGGCTTTGCAAACTCAATCGTTTCTCCTGCAATGGAATACAAGTCTGAAGGATATGTAATGGGTGTTGGTGCAAAAATGTTTACTGTTGCTGGTCCTGTACTAGTATTTGGAATTTCAGCTTCTATCTTAGTTGGAATGATTTATTTTATTTTTATTTAGGAGGTTTAAATGGAAAAGTTAGGAAAACAAACAATAAAATTCAATTTGCCTTCATCAATACTAGAAACTGCCTGTATAGTTGGTCCTAAAGAAGGTCAAGGTCCATTAGCCAAATATTTTGATAAATGCTTAGAAAATGAATTTTGGGGAGAAAAAACTTGGGAAAAAGCTGAAAGCAAAATTATAAAAGAAACTGTAAATACTGTTATATCTAAATCTAACATTCCTTCTTCAAAAATAGATTATTGTTTTGCAGGTGATTTACTAAACCAATGTATTTCTTCAAGTTTTGGTCTTAGAGATTTAAATATACCTTTTATTGGTTTATTTGGTGCTTGTTCTACATTTGTAGAAGGATTAATACTGTCTAGCATATTTACAGAATCCAATGCTGGCACAAACGCTTTATGTGCTGCTTCAAGTCATTTCTGTAGTGCTGAAAAGCAATTTAGATTTCCATTAGAGTTAGGAAATCAACGTCCTCCCTCATCGCAATGGACAGTAACCGGTGCTGGCTCCGCTATAATATCTAAAAATGGCTCAGGTCCATTTATAACACATGCCACAATAGGTAAGATTGTAGATATGGGAATAAAAGATTCTAACAATATGGGAGCCGCAATGGCACCAGCTGCATTAGACACACTAATAACGCATTTTAAAGATACAGGAAGAAATCCAAGTTATTATGATGGTATATTCACTGGAGATCTAGGGCACGTTGGAAAAGATATTTTAATAGAGCTTTCCGAAAAGCAAGGATATAATATAAAATCCAATTATAATGACTGTGGTGTTTTAATATTTGACAAAGATTCTCAAGACACCCATTCAGGAGGTAGTGGTTGTGCATGCTGTGGAAGTGTTTTTAGTGGCTATTTATTTAATCAATTGAAGACAAAAAAAATGAAAAAAATTCTTTTAATTGCTACTGGTGCACTTACTAATGCTACTTCAGCCCAACAAGGAGAATCTATTCCTGGAATTGCACATGCAGTTTCTATAGAAGTTTAAGAAGGGGACATTATTATGCAAGTTTTTTTACAAAGTATAAATTATATTCAATTACTATATTGTTTTTTAACAGGTGGTGTTATTTGTATCATAGGTCAAATATTAATTGATAAAACCAAATTAACATCTGCCAGAATTCTAGTAATTTTTGTTACTGTTGGAGTAATTTTAGGCGGACTAGGAATTTATCAGCATTTAGTAGATTTCGCTGGTTGTGGCGCTACTGTACCGCTTACTGGATTCGGTTATAATTTAGCTAAAGGTGCTAAAGAGGCTGTTGAGCAATATGGTTTTGTTGGTTCTTTTATTGGTGGCACCAAGGCTGCCGCAGGTGGAATAGCTGCCGCGATTTTCTTTGGATATATTGCTTCATTGATTTCAAAGCCCAAAATGAAAAAGCAATAGTTAAATTTTAACTATTGCTTTTATTTTTAATTATTAATCCAATTTAATATTTCTTCATATAATTTTACTGTATTAAACACAATTACACTCAATATCTTCTTCAAAACCATAGGCATAGTTTTGTTTTTATATATATTATCATGAATTATATCTTGTGCAATCATCATTGGTTTTGTTTTTAACTGTATTTCGTATATTATATTAGGAGCATCGGTTATATTTAAATGTAAGCTTTTATAACCCATTTTTGGTTTCTTAATATAGTCACTTACTTTTATAACATTTAAATTTTCTTTAAGGCATTCACTAATTTTATATACTTGCTTTTTATTTCTGCATACAATCATTATACCAATTAAATCCTGTATTTCATCTATATTAGAATAATCTTTTTCATTATATTTTAGGATAGCTGATTTTACATCTTTTATCCTACTACT
>CAJKDR010000121.1 GCA_905198755.1 uncultured Clostridiaceae bacterium | reverse complement strand
AATATTAATAATAAGTGTATTAGCTGTACTAATTATGCCATTAAATACATCGTTTGCAGCAGCTAGAAAATATACACAAACTTTAAAATCTGGAATATCTAACTTTCCTAAAGAGTATCAATCAGCATTAAAAAAAATAAAAGATGAACATCCAGACTGGAATTTTGAAGCATATTATACAGGATTACCATGGAGCACAGTATTATTAAACGAAACATCATCACATGGTAGAAATAGAGTAATCAAAACAGCAGATGCATCATGGAGATGTTCTTGTGGAAATGTAGCAAGTGGTTATGCATGTGCATCAGAAGGAATAATTGGATATTATTTAGATGCAAGAAACTTTTTAAATGAGATAAATATATTTCAATTCTTAGAAATATCATATAACTCAAAAATACATAATTTATCAGGGGTAAAAAGTGCGGTAAAAGGAACATTCCTTGATAATACAATAACATATAGAAAAAATGGAAAATCATATACAAAATCATATGCAGAAATAATATTAGAAGCAGCAGAAGAAAGCAATATGAGTCCATATAGTATAGTAACTAAAATAATACAAGAAGTAGGAACAAATGGTAGTTCATCAGTAAAAGGAACATATTCAGGATATGAAGGATATTATAACTTTTACAACTTGGGTGCATACGATACAGGAAATGCAATAGTAAATGCACTTAAATATGCAAAAGATAAAGGATGGGATAACCAATATGATGCAATAATAGATGGAGCAAAACAAATAGCAAATAGTTATACAAATGCAGGACAAAACACAGCATATTTTTATAAATGGGATGTTGTGGGAACAAAAATATTAAAATCAGGAAGTTCACAAACAGTTTCAAGTTCAGATATGTTCTGGCATCAATACATGACAAATGTACAGGATCCTACAAGCCAATCAAAAACTTTATATAATACATATGGTAAAAATGGAATATTGGATAAATCATTAAACTTTATAATACCAATATATGAAGATATGCCATCATCAGTAGATATGCCATCAGGTTTCAGTGATGACACAGAAGATTTGTACTATGTAAACTGTACAGATGGACTAAGAGTTAGAAGCAAAGCATCAACATCAGGAAGTATATTAACAACACTATATAAAAATACAAAAGTTCAAATGATAACCAAAAATTATACAACAGCAAATGGAATAGTTTGGGATAAAATAAAATTATCTAATGGAGTAACAGGTTATACAGCAGATAAATATTTAACAGCATGTAAAACAAATACTGATAGTGATACAGTAATAGGAACAGCAAAAACTACAGAAAATTTAAAATTAAGAAAATCTGCAAGTACATCAGGTGTATTATTAACAACAATACCTAAAAACACACAAATAGATATATTACAAAAAGATGTAAGTAACTCAAACGGATATAACTGGTATAAAGTAAAATATGGAAGTTATAAAGGATATGTAGCAAGTCAATATTTAAATGTAAACAATAGTAATAATAACAACAATAATAATGACAATAAAAGTGATGAAATTAAATTAAATGATGAATATGCTAAAGTAGATGGTAGTACATTAATAGTAAAACCAACTTCAACAATTAAAAATATAGCAAATTCAGCATCAGGTACATTAAAAACTGGAGAAAAAGTAAAAGTAGGAAGCAAATCATATACAGTAGCAATGTTGGGAGATGCAAATGGAGATGGAAAA
This sequence comes from uncultured Clostridiaceae bacterium, assembly GCA_905198755.1. GTDB lineage: Bacteria > Bacillota > Clostridia > TANB77 > CAG-508 > HGM13634. Next base: position 1,312 of record CAJKDR010000121.1, on the reverse strand, counting down.
GTTAATTCAGCAGATTTATTAAAAGTAGTAAATCACTTAAACGGAAATTCTACATTGACATCAACGTACAAAGCATCAGCAGATATTAATGAGGATGGAAAAATAAATTCAGCAGATTTATTAAAAATTGTAAATCATTTAAATGGATCAAGAAACATATCATTATAAAAAAGTGTATATAGGAGGAAATTTATGAAAAAGACATTAAAAATAATAATGCTTGTAGTTAGCTTTATGATAATATTTTCAATTGGAACTAAAATTGAGGCTGCTACAGCGAGCATAAGTGCAAGCTCATCAGTTACAGTAGGAAAATCAGTAACTGTTACAGTAAAAGTAAATGCTGCAACATGGAATTTAAAAGTTTCAGGAAGTACTAGTGGAACAATAGTTGGATTTAATATGTCAGGAAAAAATGAATCAACAACCAAAACATTTAAATTTACACCATCTAAAGAAGGAGACTATACTGTAAGTTTAACAGGAGATATAACAGATGCTAATGGAAAAACATCAGATATAAATAAAAAAACAACTATTAAAGCAAAAAAAGCATCTGAAAATGATAATAGTGATGATAATAAAAGCACAAGTGGAAGTAATAGTAATAAATCTAAATCATCTAATGCTAACTTAACTACATTAGGAATAACACCAAAAGATTATGATTTCTCTGGATTTAGCAAAGACAAAACAAGTTATAGTGTAACAGTTCCAAATGATGTAGACTCATTAAAGGTAAACTATAAAGCAGCAGATTCAAAAGCTAAAGTAAAAGTAACAGGAAATGATGATTTAGAAGTAGGTACAAACAACATAAAGGTAGTAGTAACAGCAGAAGATGGAACAACAAAAACATATACAATAAAAGTTACTAAACTTGCAACAGAAGATAATAAACCAGGAAATGTAATAGATGAAGAAAATGATTTGAATTTATATCTTACATCATTAAGTATAGATGGATTAGAATTATCACCAGCATTCGATAAAAACGTATTTTCATATACAACAACAATAGATATGGACACAAATGATATGTCAGAAGTAAAAGTAAATGCAGAAGCAAATGATTCAAAAGCAACTGTAGAAATAACAGGAAATACAAATTTAGTTGAAGGTGAAAACTTAATTAACATAGTTGTAAAAGGTACTGAAAGTTCAGAACAAACAGTATATCAAATAACTGTAAATAAAATAAGTCAAGCATCTGAAATAGCATCAAATAATATATTCGATAAAATAAAAAATATAAAAAGAGAATATTTAATAATTGGTGGTTTTATATTTATAGTAGTAGTTATAATAATAA
>CAJKDR010000120.1 GCA_905198755.1 uncultured Clostridiaceae bacterium | reverse complement strand
AAAAGCAAAATTGTTACTTTCTTATTTATTACAAGCTTTATTATTCTTAATATATTTTTATTTTTTTCTACTATTAGCATACATATAGCAATAATTGAACAAAAAATGAGGACTACTTTAAAAGATAGTCCCCATACTATTCCTATTATATATCCTAAAGCCGCAATTAGAATTGGTCTTTTCAACTTTTTCTCCTAATCTGCTCCCTTATTTCACAATTCTTCTCCCCATAACAAACCTTTGTGGATATTTATGTGCCTTTGAATCTATATCTGTTATTGTTACTCCAACTCCTGGCTCTGATGCATGTATCATTTTATTGTTTCCTATATAAATTCCAACATGACCTATTCTTGTTAATGATTGATTTTTATATATTACCAAATCTCCTGGTTGTAAATCAGCTTTATTTACTTTTGTTCCATCATTTGCCTGACCTCCTGAAGATCTTGATAAATTATAACCAAATTTCTTATATACATATGATGTAAAACCTGAACAATCAAATCCCTTTGGTGATGAACCACCATAAACATAATCGCATCCTAAATACTTCATTGCATATTCAACTATTTCATTTGTTTTACTTGTTGAATTCTTATTATTTGAAGTTTCAGATTTGCTATTATTTTCTTTTGTTTCTTCTTTTACGTTTTCTCTAGTTACTGATTTTCCATCTCTTGATGTTGTATTTGTTGTTTCTTCCTTTTTTTCTTCTTGTTTTGTATCAGATAATAGTTCTTTTGAAATATATCCTGTTGTTCCATCTATCGAAACTTTATACCATATAGAATCAACTTCTTCTATTATTGAAACTTCTTCATTTAATTTTAATTTTTGTAATATTGTTGAATCTGCTGATGGTTCTTTTCTTAAATTTACACTTTCATATTTTACATATGCTATTTTATTTTCTTCTTTTTGATCTTCACTTTCAGTTTTATTTTCTTCTGCTGTTGTTTCTTTGTTATCTGCTTCTTTTATATCTTCTGTTCTTACCCAACCATTTATATTATTTACTGTTATATAGCTCCAACCGTTAATCTGTTCATTCACTTTTATTGTTGTTTCTTCTGTTGTAGTATATATAGCATTTGACATTATACTTGGTGCTATTTTAACTGTTGTGTTTTTTTCTAATATTAAGCTAGGTGTTATTGTTTTAGTTACTTCATCATCTTCTGATTGTAATTTTTCTTGTTCTGTTGTGCTACTTTGGCTTATTTTTTCAGAATCTATTTTCACAAAATCAGAATAAACATATCCTTCTTTTTTATTGTATTTTATTTTATACCATTCACCTGTTTTTTCTATTACTTCAACTTTATCATCTTGTGTTACAAACATTACAACATCTGAATCAACAGATGCCTCTTTTCTAACATTAACTGTTACTTCTGTAATAACTCCTGTTGTTGATGCATTACTTTTTACACATATTATTGTAACTGATGCTATTAATAATATTATAAATACTAATGATATTTTTATTGTTTTTTTCATTACTTTCTCCTTTTATTACATCCGTATATATTTATATCATTCTTATAGATTTATGTCAATATCTTCGCACAATATAGGCTAACCATTTTTATGATTTTATGTGTAGGTGTGGACGACTCTACTGTGTACGCTGTAAATGTAGCGAGCATAGCTCGAACAGTTTCATGTGTGTCCGCCCGTTATAAAACATAATGAATAATTTAAATTTATCATTTTATATTTTTTTGGTTCTTTGTGTTTGCAGGACGACCAAAAGCCGTCCCGCAATTTGTTATTTTTATTTTAATTGCCAAATTCCTGATGCATCTTTTGCACCTTGGATATTAGATTTTAAAGAAACTACGGGGAGCACATAATAATTGCAGTAGTACTCGTAACCATAAGAACTATACAAGCTGTCTTCGCCCAATGTATCACCGTTAATATAGAACAAGCCCCAGTCCGCGTAGTCACAATACCCAATGACACCGCGAGAAGCCAACCAAAAATCAAATTGCTTATTTTCTCCAAATATCATATTTAATGCTTTACTTTCTATCTTATCTGTAAATTGATCTTTAGTATATATATAAATATTACTTGTTATTGTTATTGGTTTATCATCTGTTGCAACATTTCCATTTATATCTGTAAATGTTGCATAACTACCCTCTCGTTGATAATCTCCATTTTCATCTAGTTTATCTGTATTTTTAAATTCAAATGTATTTTTGGGATTCCATGTTGTTCTTTTTCCATAATATGTTGTTTGCCAGCCATATGTATAATTATATTTCATGTCATCATCTTCATCTGTGTAGATAAAATTATTTTTATTATAATTCAATGCTTTATCTATGTCATCTACATTTACACTTCTTGCTCCTGTTGCTCCATTTCCATATCCGAATACACTACACATTTTATTTAATTCATTTATTCCGTTATTGTAACCTTCTTTTCCATATATACGATAAGTCTCATAATTTCCAGATGATTTTTTTACTTTTAATGGCTCTGCTGATATTAAATTTACTGTTCCTGTTTTTGTATTTACTCCTATTACTTTCCATTTTGTACTTTTACTTCCTGTACTTGTTTCATAATCATCTGTTGATAAAGTTTGATTAATATCATGACCTGATCCAGTATCATCAGCTCCCCATTTTTCTGATGTATAAGTATGTCCACTTGCTGGTGTATATGCTACTTCATCTCCTAATTTTAGTTTTCCATCAGCATATGCTTTTGCTAAACTATCTCCTAATAGCTCTACTTGTTCTTCTCCTTCTATTATTGTTCCATCTTTCTTTAATGTGTATGGACTATCTTCTTTGCCTTCAAATGTTATTAGCCATCCATTTTCTATCTCTTCTGCTGTTGCATCTGCTTGTTGCTCATCTAATGCTTCTTGCATTGTATAACCTTGGTTTTTAATTTTTTCTATTTGATATGTACTATATGCTAAACCTATGGTTTCTTTTTCACTTCCTGTGTTATGAGTTTCTATAGCATCTTTTGTTTTTTGTGTTAGCCCTCCATCTATTGCTATTTTTATACTTACCATTGCTAAGATTAGTAATACTATTA
>CAJKDR010000119.1 GCA_905198755.1 uncultured Clostridiaceae bacterium | reverse complement strand
ATTTATATTTTTTATTGTATTAATACTTATATATATGTTATAATTCTCATGATTTTTACAAAGGAGGTATTTATTTTGAGAAACAAAGGAATAACTTTAGTTGCTTTAGTAATTACTATAATAATTCTATTAATTTTAGCAGCTATATCAATAAATCTTCTAATGAGTTCAGGATTTATTTCAAAATCTAAATATGCTATTGAAAAACATAAAATAGAACAATCTAAAGAAGCTTTAACAATAGCTCTTTCTAGTACACTTGCTGATGATAATTCAGCTTTAAAATCCGACTCCTTTGAAGAGAAGTTAAATAAAAATTTAGCATACAATAAAAAATGTAAAATACAAACAAATCTATCCAATGATGAGAGTATTGTTCTTACATATAATTCATATCTTTGGAAGATTGATAAAAATACAGGAGAAATCACTTATATTTCACAGGCCAATTCTGAATATACTGGTAATGGAAAGATATTAGATGGTTTAAATGTAACTTCTACAATTGAGCTTGCAAAAAAAGTAGAAACTAATTTAAAATCTTCAACTAACAACGGTTATAATAATGTTGTCAGTTCAACAGCGGTCATGACTGCTAAGCCAACTTCAAATGAATTCATATGGTATTCTGAAAACTTCAATTCTGATTCAAATGTAAAAGATGATGATAAAATAAAGCTATCAACTGAAGTATATTGTACTGATAATGTAATGATATATGATGGTAAAAGTGAACCTTATGTTCCTGTAATGGTTAGATTTTATAGAGAACGCAAAAGAGCGAATGGAACTATAAATCCTAAAAAAAGAGGCTTAAATTATGTATCAGTAAATACATCTAGAATGGATTTTTCATCAAATACATCTAATAATTGGTCTTTTGTTGTAGGAAATGATGCTGGATACAATTATAATTACTATGCTAATAGTGATAGACAATGTAGCTCTTCTACAAGCAATTCTCCAAGCTTCAACGATCCACATTATGATCATTATTATGCTTGTGGTAGATTAACATATTCTAATACTCCTACATCATTACTAACTAATTTAGGCTCATTCACTGCTTCAATAGCAGATCAAGATAATAATAATGTGACAACATTATCTACTGGTTCAAATTATGTTGTTGACGTTAGGGATTATTATTCTACACTTGATAAGGCAAAGCAACTTATTATAGATACTGGAAATGATTCTAAAGTTGCTGCTGAATTACATGAGCTTTCTAAGGCTGTAATTGAAGCAACAGATAATAATTACACATATTCTAATGCTCTTTCTTTTGCTTACGAATTGCAAAGTATGACTGATAATGTTAATGCAAAAACAAATGCATTACAAGAAGCTATTGATAAATCAAGGCCTCAAATTTCAGATGAGGTTTTAGCCGTTATAAAATCCGCAAAAAATGCTTCTTCTAAAATAACAACACAAACTGTAGATGGTGGATATAACATAGCTTATACATCCGGATTAAATTCTTCTTCAACTTCTAACGAACAAAATTGGACAGTTAGTGGTGTAAAGCTTGCAACATCAGTATATTGTGCAGATAATATTTTAATTTATGATGGTACAAATCCATATATTCCTGTTATGGCAAGATTTTATAGGAAAGATTCCTATACGGGTAGAATAAGAGGATTAAAGTATTTTTATATTAATACATCAAATACTAACTTTACTACCTCTTCTAATAATAATTGGGCTTTTGTAAAAGATTCAAAATATAACTATGAAGCTACATCTGACAGACAATGTTCATCTGATAAATCTGCTTCTGTAACGTTCTCTGATGGTATAGTTGATCACTACTATGCTTCTGGTAGAATCACGTATACTTTAATGCCTACTCAAACATTAACAAATCTTGGTTCAATTACAGCAACAAGTTGCGACCAAGATGGTAATGAAAAAAATCTTTCAGCAGGTTCTAATTACTTAATTGATGTTAGAGGTTATTACGAAGCTATTGAATATGCAAAATCACTTTTAACAAATGGTAACTTATATACTAATTCAGATGGAGCATATGAATTAGCACAATTTATAAATGATACTGTAAAAACCAATTTCACAGTCAATAATGCTGAAGAATTTGCAAAAGAAATTGATAATTTAACAAAACAAATTACTGAAAAGTCAAAAAATTTTGAAGCAACCTTAAAATAAAAAAGCGGTATGAAAACCATACCGCTTTTCATTTATTTATCTTTCAATTTCTTCTTTTAGTTTCTTTTCTTCAAGTTCTAATTGTTGTATTTGCTTTACTACTTGATTTAATATCCTTTCTTTTATACACATTCCTATAAATTCTTTGCTGTACTTTTCTTTTTTTAGTTTCTTTATTTTATCTTCAAATTCTTCTAATACTTTTAGTTTTATATTTTTAAAGTTTGGTCCTCTATACAGAATTAAGTCTATATCCATTTTTTCTATTATATGTTTTATACATTTCAGTATATGTATTGAAAGTTCTATATTGTCTTCTTTCTGATCTTCACTCATATTAGATGTATTTCTTCTATCTTCTTCTAATTGCTTAACTTTTTTGTGAAAACTATTTATTATTTTTGTTCTATCTTCTTTATTGTCTAATGCTAGTGTAAATTCAGATATATATGTGTAGTTTCTTTGCTCTAATAATGTTTTTGATGATTGTCTTTGTTCTCTTTTTACTATTTCTGCTTTTACTACACTATCATCTAAATAGTTTAACATCTCTTCTCTATATTTTTCAAAATTTGGTCTATATCCTTTTTTAGTAAATATTAAATAGTTTTCTTCCTCACATAGTTCATCATATATTTTTATTATATCTTCATCTTCTAACTGAGGAATTACCTTTTTTAGTATTTCATCGTCTTCCTCATTTAAATTATATTTTGCCTTGTATTTTTCTACTAATCTTTTTAGTTCTCTTGGTAATTCCATAAAATCAACCCCTAAAACTTTTTTCGATTGTATTTTATCATATAATATTTTTTTGAACAAGTAGTTAATTTTATTATAATAAAAAGCGGAGTAAACTCCGCTCGGGCGGACAGAGTCGTCCGCCCCTACACAAAAAAATTGTTATAATTT
>CAJKDR010000118.1 GCA_905198755.1 uncultured Clostridiaceae bacterium | reverse complement strand
GTAATGATCGTGAAATTATATCAACTAAAGCTTTTGACCATATCGCCATCTTTATCATGGAAGAAGTCAACCATCCTGAATGAGGATAATACTTTTTATAAAAAATATGGTAAAATTATAAAAAAATTGGAGGTAATAAATATGAAGATAGAAAAAACTACAAAAATAGGTGAATTATTAGAGCAAGCACCAGAAAAGGCAGAACTATTATTAGAGGCTGGAATGCATTGTTTAGGATGTCCAGCATCACAGGCAGAAACTCTAGAAGAAGCATGTATGGTTCATGGAATAGATGTGGATGAATTAATAGAAAAACTTAATTCATAGAAAAAATAAAAAAAATAACAAAAAAACATTGACAATGGGCAAAAAATGTTGTAATATATATAAGCAGTCTGTTTTATGACTGCTTACATTATTAAATTGGTGATATGGGCCATTAGCTCAGGTGGTAGAGCACTTGACTTTTAATCAAGTTGTCCGCAGTTCGAGTCTGCGATGGCTCACCAATCTGGCCCCTTGGTCAAGCGGTTAAGACATCGCCCTTTCACGGCGGAGACATGGGTTCGATTCCCGTAGGGGTCACCAATATAGTGCCACTTTAGCTCAGCTGGTAGAGCAACTGACTTGTAATCAGTAGGTCGTCCGTTCGATTCGGACAAGTGGCTCCAAAAGATCAAGAGGTTTGAGTAATCTTACTTCTTGATTTTTTTATGGAGGAATAATATGAAAACAATAATTATAACAGGAGGTTCTAGAGGAATAGGAGCCTCAATAGTAAAAGAACTTGCAAATAAAGATTATAATATAGTATTAAATTATAATAATTCTGAGAAACAAGCAAAACAAATCCAAAAAGAACTATTAGAAAAAAATATAAAAATTGAAATATTCAAAGCAGATGTATCTAAAAGGGAGAATGTAAAAGAGTTAGTAAAATTTGCATTAGAAAAATTTAAGACAATTGATGTACTAATAAATAATGCTGGAATAGACCAAGTAAAAATGTTTATGGATATTACAGATGAAGATTGGAATAAAATGATTCAAACAAATTTGAATTCAGTATTTTACTGCACGCAAGAAGTTTTACCAACAATGATTCACAATAAAAACGGTAATATTATAAATATATCATCAATATGGGGAATAACAGGAGCATCGTGTGAGGTACATTATAGTGTGGCAAAAGCAGGTATAGATGGTATGACAAAAGCCTTAGCAAAAGAATTAGGTCCATCAAATATTAGAGTGAACTCAATAGCGCCAGGAGCAATTTTAACAGATATGAATAGTGGATATACAAATGAAGAAATAAAAGATATGGAATCTCAAATACCGTTAGGAAGATTGGGAAATTCAATAGAAATTGCTAAATGTGTTAATTGGTTAATAGAAGATAATTATACAACAGGACAAATAATATCACCAAATGGAGGTTGGGTAATATAAAAAAATAACAGATTTTAATCTGTTATTTTTCTTTTATAATTTCCTGAAATTATTTTTGGTACATAAACTAATAGTTTATATATTGCTAATCTTATTTTCTTGCTCCATAAATATGTTTTTCTTAAGTGTTGTCTTGTGTCTATAGCTATCTCTTCTCTTATTGCTAATGCAGTTTCATTTTTTTCTATATTAAAAATATAATTTTGGTTATTATTATTATCCCAATTATTATTTCCATCTCTAAAACAAAAATTAAATGTTTCGTATTCTGGTAGTTCAACTTCAGCTTGAAAACCTAAATCGGTTTTTTCCATATTAATTTCATTCAATTCTTTCCATTCATTATTAAATCCATAGTGTAAAAATACTTCTTCAGATTGTTCTTGGAATAGTTTACCTGTATAAGAAATTTTTACTTTAGTATTTTGAATTAATTTATCTGTATTAAAAAATATATTCTTTGATAATTCCATTTCTTTCTCCTTAATTTTCTCTTTAGTATGAATATTATATTATTATTAAAAAACAAAATCAAGTATTTTTTACTAAAAAATAATATTATTTTACAAAAACTTTTCCTATCATATAAAAAGTATCATTATCAGCAACTTTTATGTCATCATAACTATTATTTAGTGCTTTTAAAGTTATTTTTCCATTTCTATTTATAAATTTTCTTATAAGAATTTTATCATTATAAGAGAATATTCCTATATCTTTACTGTCTAAAGGTGTATTAAATTCTACAAAAACATATGAGTTTTTAGCTATTTTTGGAGCCATAGAATCGTCTCTAACCTTTAAAGCTATAGAAGAACTAGGTAAATCAGGTGGACAATCTATAAATCCTCCAATGTTATCTACTGCTAAAAGTTTATTATAAGAAGTATGTTTTATAATATCATAGTTTTCTTGTTCTTCGTTTACAGTTTTATCATATGTATACATTAATTGTTGATAAGGAATATTTAAAGCGTGACATATATTTTTTAATGCTTTATGACTAGGATTTCTTTCGCCTTTTTCAATATGTGTAAGATGTCCTATATTTATATCTGTAAGTCTTGCTAATTCTGTTTTAGACATACCTTTCTCTTTTCTTGCTTTTGCAATCATATCGCCAATCATCATAATAAAATACCTCTTTTTCCAAAAATTTATTTAATTATACATTAAACAACAAAATTTGTCTAGTAGTAAACTGAACAAATTTCATAAAATTTTCCAAAAAAGACTTGACTTGTCAAAAAGTAATATGATAACATTTTGACAAGAAGAGGTGGTAGTATGTATAAAAATAAAATAAAAAAACTCAGAGTGAGTAAAAATATGACTTTGAAACAATTAGCGGACGAAGCAGAAATTTCTGCAGGATATTTATCGCATTTGGAAAATGGCAGCAGAGATAATCCTTCTAAAGAAGTTATGGAACGAATATCATTTGCATTAGATACTTCAATAGCAACAATATTTTTTTCAAAATAATTTGTATAATCTAGATTTTCCCGAATAAAATTAAATATAATTTTGAATAATTATATTGTAAAGTTTTGTCCTTTATGATAATATTTTGTTGTATTCATATTTAATTTAAGGGAGTTTTATATGGAAGAAAATAATGAAGAATTTATAGAAAATGAAAATAAGTATATAGAAGATAAAAAAGATATTGAAGTTACGACAGAACAAGAAAAAGAAGTTGTAAAAGAAGATGTAGTGCAAAAGGAGATAGCTGAAAAAGAACTTATCAGACT
>CAJKDR010000117.1 GCA_905198755.1 uncultured Clostridiaceae bacterium | reverse complement strand
ATCTTAAGTATTTAAATAAATTATATACTTCTTGATTATTCCATTCTTGTTTCTTTAATTCTTCTACGCTTGTTTCAATTGGTGCTTGTCTATTTATTTCACCTAATTTCCTTGATAGATATGCTAATTGTTTATTTTCTAATATTTTTTCTTTTAATTTTCCCTTTACATCTATAAGTGATTCATTTGTTTCTACTTCTTTATATAGATTATCAATTGTTTTATAATGTCTTATTAAATTTAAAGCTGTTTTTTCTCCAACCCCTGGAATTCCTGGAATATTATCTGATGTATCTCCCATAAGTCCTTTTACTTCAATTAATTCTTTAGGTTCTATTCCATATTCTTCAAGTACTCTTGTTCTATCATAATCTTCATTTTCTGTTTTTCCCATTTTAGTTCTTGGTATTCTTACAGTTACTTTATCACTTGTAAGTTGGAATGTATCTCTATCTCCTGAAAGTATTGTAACATCAATTCCTTGCTCTTCCGCTTCTTTTGATAGTGTTCCTAAAATGTCGTCACCTTCATAGCCTTGTTTTTCTATTATTTTAATATTCATAGCTTTTAAAACATCTTTAATAATAGGCATTTGTTGTGCCAATTCATCTGGCATTCCATGTCTATTAGCTTTGTAACCTTCATACATTTTATGACGTTCAGTTGGACCTTTTAAATCAAAAGTTACAGCTATATAATCTGGATTTAAATCTTCTTCAATTTTAAACAAAATAGACAAAAATCCATAAACTGCATTTGTATAAGTTCCATCTGAAGTTGTTAACATTTTACTTCCCATAATTCCATAAAATGCTCTATTCATAATACTATTTCCATCAACTAAAATTAATCTTGACATTATTTACTCCTTAATTTCTTTATCTTTATTTATCTGCTTACTATACCTGTCTTCTTCTGAAAATATGCAACCACAATATTTTTGCATATATAATCCTAATTCTCGTGCCTTTGCTTGTCCTTCTCTAAATCCTACCCTAAAATCTCTGTATAAAAATTGTATATTATATTTTTCTGAAAGTCTTTCGCACAATTCTTTTAGTTCTTCATGTTTTTGATATGGACTTACAAATAATGTACTAGTAAAAGCATCATATCCATTTTCCTTTGCATATTTTACTGTTTGCTCTAATCTTATCTTATAACAATAATTTACACATCTATTTTTTAGATCACACATAACATTCTTACAAAATTCATCTAATCCATATTCCTCTTTAAATATTGCTTTAACATTTATCATTTTAGAATATTCTTTTAATGTATCTCTTCTTGTTTTATATTCTATGTATGGGTGTATATTAGGATTATACCAATATAATATTGGCTCAATTCCTTCATTTCTTAGACTTTCTATGCAGTACACACTACATGGTGCACAACATGTATGCATTAATAATTTCATAATATTCTCCTATTTTTATTGTAGCAATAACATTATTGCTATAATATATGATTACTATAGTTATTGATTGTTAAGTTATTCCATATCTAACTATATTTTATGATGTTAATCGTTTCTAATATTTTATTTTTTAATTGCATTTTTATTTTTTCTTTTACAATTTTTTATTATTCTGTTATCTAGTGTAGCACTCATAACAGCAAACATTGTTATTTGTAATTCTTTATAAGTAAAAAAAGCATGTACTGTGGAATGATTTTTTAATGCTACTAACCATATAATTGGCATATATATAATTACATTATAATATGTTTTTCTTTTATCCATAACATAGTACATCAACATTAGCACTAACATTAACGCACAATTAAAGTAACCTAAATAATATGTTATTCTGAATATCAAATGCTTTATACTAAATCCATCTCCAGTGGTTCTAAATATTATTTGATTTATGGCATTTAATATTACATTCCTTTTAAATATTATATCTGTAATTATCCACTTAGATACCCAACATATAGCATACCCCAATATCCACGATAATAGATTGATAAGTATTTCTTTTGTCAATATTTTATCATCTTTTCTTTTTCTATATAATATAATAAGCGAAATTAGTGGGTAACCTACTGTAAGTAGTGGCAATGTTAATAAATCAAAAAAATTCGTTAATATTCCTATTGCGAAGAAAATAAATGTATTAATATTTTCTTTTTTGTTTTTCACTACTATGATAGAACTTATTATTGCAATAATAAAGCATATATTAGCATTAATTGTTAACATGGAAAAAAACATATCCATAAGTATTAATGGTAATATAAATGCAATTACCATATAAATATTTGAATGCTTATAAATTTCTATTGAATATACTGTTATTAATACTAAAGTTAATAACAGTAATAAAATTATTATTTTCTTATAGTCCATGATACAAAGTAGTGGCCTTAAAAAAGTAATATATCCATTCCAATATCGTGAATACTCAAATGTTTTTTTTATCTCTTTTCCCTCTACAAAATCTAATAGTTCATTTGCTGTACCATTTTTAAGATTCATATATTCGTCTGATGCCAATACATCTTTTCCCATTGTTTCTACGTAACCTTTTTTATCACTATTATAATTTTTTCTTGCTAAAATAAATGATTCAAAAGGTCGCTGATTATCGACAGAGTATGATATATTAACCATCAATATATCAGTGAAATAAAAATTAGTTATACTTTTATTTAAATAACTTTTTTCATACTTTTCTCCTATATTATATAACTGTTCTGATGTTTCTTTTACATTATTATATAATATTTTTCTTGGTATAGCACATGCAAGTATTCCAAGTATTTGTAGTATAATTATTACAACCAAAAATACTATTATGTATAGAAAAACTTTATTTAATATTCTTCTTCTATTATTCATATATATCAAAAGCCCCAATTTCTCCTATTTTATTTTTATTATTCTTTACATAGTTTATTATATTGGTTGGTGTTTGCCAATTTTTTTTATAAATATCTTTGAGCAGCAAATATTCTTTATTCTTATTATTTTGTATTTCTTCAATTATTTTTTCTTCTCCATTGAAACCTAAATTTCCTTTATTAAGCATATTATAATTTTTGTAATATGTATCTATTGGTATCATATATAATACCGCCGAAGAATCCAAGATATATGTGTCTTTTTTTATTTTTTTGTTATCTAAGATATATTGATCAATAGTATTTATTGCATTTATACCTTTTTTTGAAATTGCAACGCCATAATAATGATTAAGTTCATTAGTATTTATAT